>CADBMM010000234.1 GCA_902795795.1 uncultured Lachnospiraceae bacterium
AAATGTTAGGAATAGATATTCAGCAGATATTTCTTCATTTACTGAATTTCGGCATCCTCTTCTTCGGCCTGTATTTCATTCTTTACACTCCAGTAAAGAAATTCATGGACAAGCGCGTGGAGCATTTCAAGGAGCTCGAAGACGCAGCTCAGAACAAGCTTGACGAAGCGGAAGCTCTTAAGACGCAGCGCGAAGAATCCCTTTCTTCCATAAATGCGGAAATTAAGGAAAAGCGCGCAGCAGCCGAGAAAGAGCTGGATGCCTACAGGGAAACTCAGACGCAGGCTGCAAAGCAGGAAGCGCAGAAGATAATCGACAGCGCTGCTGCAACTGCACAAAGAGAACACGACCGCATTATCGAAGAATCTTCTACAGAGCTTACGGATCTTGCCGTAAAAGCAGCAAAGAAGTTCATGGACGAGTCTGTTTCGGATTCCTATGACAGATTCCTCGATTCAGCGGAGAAGGAGCTTTTGAATGAGCAGTAATGAAACCCTTGAGCAGGCCGTACTGCGATCCAAAGAAGCGCCTTCCGAAGCGCAGAAAGCCAGATTTCTGGATTTTCTCAGGAAAAAATATGGCTGTGATTTCGACCTCGTCTGGGAAAAATCAGACGATATAAAAGCGGGCTTCATCCTTGAAGCCGGCGGACAGGTCTATGACTGGAGCGATAAGGCACGGTTTGAACAGTTAAGAAGAGACATAAAACAGAAGGCCGTTTCACGCGATCAGCTCATGCCGCTCATGCGGAAGGTCCTTACCGACTGGAATGAGGATATCGCTCCGGTCGAAATGGGCAAGGTCTTAAGCGTCGGCGACGGTATCGCCACCCTTGACGGCCTTGAAGGAGCTGCTTACGGCGAGATCCTTTTATTCGATTCCGGCGTAAGAGGCATGATCCAGGACTTTAAAGAAGATTCCGTCGGCTGCATCCTCTTCGGCGATGATGAGGAAATAGAAGCCGGCAGCATGGCAAGACGTACCGGAAGAACTGCCGGTATTCCGGTCGGAGATGATTATCTCGGCCGTGTCATAGATGCACTTGGCAATCCGATCGACGGTCTCGGCGAGATCAATTCCACCGAATACCGTCCGATGGAAGTTCCGGCTCCCGGAATTCTTGACAGACAGCCCGTCAACGTGCCCATGGAAACAGGTATCCTTTCCATCGACTCCATGTTCCCGATAGGCAGAGGTCAGCGTGAGCTTATCATCGGCGACCGTCAGACCGGTAAAACGGCTATTGCTACCGATACGATCATAAACCAGAAGGGAAAAGGCGTAGTCTGCATCTATGTTGCCATAGGTCAGAAGGCATCGTCCGTATCCAGGATCGTAGGTACCTTGAAACAGCATGAAGCGATGGATTATACCATCGTTATCAACGCTTCAGCCAGCGATCCGGTGCCGCTGCAGTACATTGCTCCTTACACCGGCTGCTCCATGGCCGAGTATTTCATGTACAAGGGCAAGGACGTGCTTATCGTTTACGACGACCTTTCCAAGCACGCCATAGCATACAGGGCATTAAGCCTTCTGCTTGAACGTTCTCCCGGACGTGAGGCTTATCCAGGTGACGTATTCTATCTGCACTCAAGACTGCTTGAACGAAGCGCCCATCTGTCCGACGCTCTTGGCGGGGGCAGCATTACCGCTCTTCCCATAGTCGAGACTCAGGCGGGTGATGTTTCGGCATATATACCGACAAACATCATATCCATTACCGACGGTCAGATCTTCCTGGAAAGCGATCTGTTCTTTGCGGGTATGCGTCCTGCCGTAAACGTCGGCCTTTCGGTATCCCGTGTCGGCGGCGACGCCCAGACGAAAGCCATGAAGAAGGCTGCCGGCGCTTTGAGGCTTGACCTCGCACAGTACCGCGAGATGCAGGTGTTCACGCAGTTCTCCAGTGATCTGGACGATATGACCAAGCGCCAGCTGGTCTATGGCGAAGGCCTTATGATGCTCCTGCGTCAGCCTCAGTACCGTCCGTATTCGCAGCATCAGCAGGTAATACTGCTGGTCAGCGCGCTGGCACATCTCTTTGAGATGGTCCCGACAGAAGATATAAACTCATTCTCAAGGGATCTGCTGCAGCATTTTGAAAACACCGAATCGTCTCTTTGCAACAGCATCGACGAGACAGGAATGCTTCCCGATAATATCAGGGAAAGGATCATCGACGTTTCAAGAGACTTTATTAAAGAAACTTATTTAAAATAAAGGATAAAGACAAATGTCCGGAATACAGGCTGTTAAGAACCGAATAAAGAGCGTACAGGATACAGGCAAGATCACAAACGCCATGTATCTTATCTCCTCCACCAAGCTGCAGAAAGCCAGGAAGGAGCTCGATAATACGCGTCCTTATTTCGAGGCTTTCAGACGAAGCATTAAAAGAATGTTCCGCAGGACCGAAGCGCTTTCAAGCCCATACTTTTCTGAAACCGCAAACTTTGAAAACGATCCTGACGAAACATATGCCGTACTCGCAATAACAGGCGATAAGGGCATGGCCGGAGCTTACAACCAGAATGTTATCAAGGAAGCCGAAAAACTCTATTCGGAACATCCGAAATCAAAGTTCTTCGTGATCGGGGAATTCGGCAGAAAAGCTTTTGTCAACAAGGGGATCCCCTTTGAAAATGATTTCCTGTACACTGCCCAGCGCCCCACGCTGAAGACAGCGAGAGAAATAACCTATATGCTTCTCGATCTCTACGACCGTAAGAAGATCAGCAGGATATATGTCATCTACACCGATATGAAGACTCCTCTTCTGGAGGTGACCAATACCGAAATGGTACTGCCCTTCCGGAAGGATCACTTCGATTCTGCTGCCGACGAGTTCAAAAACGATGTTGTATTCGAATTCGTTCCGTCGATCGAAGAGGTACTGAGAAATATCGCGTACAGCTATCTTGTAGGCTTTGTATATTCTGCTCTGGTCGACAGCTTCTGCTGCGAGCAGAACGCCAGAATGACTGCCATGCGTTCCGCCAACGATAACGCCAAGAATATTGGAAACGAACTGCAGCTGTTATATAACAGCATGCGGCAAAGCGAGATCACCAATGAGATCATCGAGGTCTCATCCGGCGCGAAAGCGCAGGCTATGCATAACAAAAAACGCAAATGACCGCCCGCGCGGCTATTGCGGCTTACTATTTATTTTCCTAAGGAGAAAAGACATTGAAAAAGGGAAAGATCGTCCGGATATCCGGTCCCGTAATTGATGTTAAATTTGAAGACAATCTTCCAAAGCTGAACGAAGCTCTTTATGTTGAGGTCGACGGCAAAAGACGTGTCATGGAAGTTGCCAAGCACGTAGAGGAAGGCCTTGTCCGCTGCATTATCCTCGCTGAAAGCGATGGCTTAAAGCGCGGAATGGAGGTCGAGGCTCCCGGAACCGGCATACAGGTTCCCGTTGGCGAATGCACTCTGGGCCGTATGTTCAACGTACTCGGAGAGCCGATAGATGATAAAGGACCGGTTCCTGAGGATACATTAAAATGGCCCATCCACAGAAAGGCTCCGTCCTTTGAAGATCAGCTGCCCGCAGTTGAGATCCTTGAGACAGGAATCAAGGCCATCGATCTTCTGGAGCCCTACGCAAAGGGCGGTAAGATCGGTCTGTTCGGCGGCGCCGGCGTAGGCAAGACCGTTCTTATCCAGGAGCTTATCCATAACGTAGCCATGGAGCACGGCGGATATTCAATATTCACCGGCGTTGGCGAGCGAAGCCGTGAAGGTAACGATCTCTGGAGCGAAATGGAATCCAGCGGCGTTCTTGACAAGACTGCCCTGGTCTTCGGCCAGATGAATGAGTCTCCCGGCGTGCGTATGAGGGTCGGCCTTACCGGACTTACGATGGCTGAATACTTCAGAGATGTGCAGCATAAGGACGTTCTGCTTTTCATAGATAACATTTTCCGTTTCGTACAGGCCGGCAGTGAGGTTTCCACTCTGCTTGGACGTATGCCGTCAGCCGTTGGTTACCAGCCTACACTTGCCAGCGAAATGGGTGCCCTTCAGGAGAGGATCACCTCTACAAGAGACGGTTCCGTTACATCCGTTCAGGCCGTATACGTTCCCGCGGATGACCTGACAGACCCGGCTCCGGCCACTACCTTCTCGCACCTGGATGCTACGACAGTTCTTAGCCGTAAGATCGCTGAGCAGGGTATCTACCCCGCTATCGATCCGCTGGAGTCATCTTCACGTATCCTTGAGCCGGATATCGTAGGTGAGGAGCATTACAGGATCGCCAGAGCGGTACAGGCAACTCTTCAGAAGTACAACGAGCTGAAGGATATCATCGCTATCCTTGGTATGGAAGAGCTTTCCGATGAAGACAGACTTACAGTTGCCAGAGCCAGAAAGCTCCAGCGTTTCCTGGCCCAGCCGACTCATGTAGCTGAGAAATTCACGGGCATTCCCGGAACATATGTTCCGCTTGAAGATACGATCCGAAGCTTTAAGGCCATCGTAGACGGCGAAGCTGACCAGTATCCCGAAGCAGCGTTCTATAACGTAGGCACTATCGATGATGTGATCAAAAAAGCTGAAGAAATGCAAGCCGAGAACCACTAATTCCGGAGGTTTATCTTAATGGATACTTTCCATTTATCTTTACTTGAAGCAGACGGTGTATTCTATGAAGGGGAATGTGAATATGTTTCCGTTCCCGCCACCGATGGCACGCTGGGCGTTCTTGCTCACCGCGCACCTTTGGTCTGCGCTCTGAAGGAAGGCCTGCTGGTATACAGGATCCCCGGCGGAGTCAATCAGTACGCTGCAATAAGCGACGGACTGATGAAGGTCGAAAAGAATGAAGTAACTGTCATGGCCGCAACGCTGGAGCGTCCCGAGGAGATCGATGAAGCCAGGGCTCTGGCTCACGAACGCGAGGCAGAGGAAGCGCTGCGCCAGAAGATGAGTGCTACGGAATACGCTTCCGCCAAAGCCATCATCGCCAGAAATGCAAACCGCTTAAGGATCAAAAAGACCAGACTTAATTACAAACGTAAGTAGTTATGATCAACTACACAAAAGGACGGCGCAAATCGCAGCCGTCCTTTTTTTGAATCATCCTGAAAGAATGGAAAATCATTCATCTTCCGCCCATGCGAGGGCACATTTTACGGCGCGTTTCCATCCTTTGAGCAGTTCCTGCCTCTTCTCTTCTTTCATGGACGGAACGAATGTCCTTCCCTCTTCCACGCACTGCTTTATTTCGTCCGTATCTTTCCAGAAGCCTGTTGCGAGGCCGGCCAGAAAAGCCGCTCCCATGCCTGTCGTTTCTATGCAGGCCGGGCGTATTACCTGCTTTTTGCTTATATCAGACTGGAACTGCATAAGAAAATCATTTGCCGAAGCGCCTCCATCCACCTTGACGGAGGTTATCTCTATTCCTGACTCTTTTTCCATGAGCTCTATGAGATCCTCGGTCTGGTACGCCATGGCTTCAAGCACGGCTCTTACCAGATGCTCTTTTTTCGTGCCTCTTGTTATTCCGACTATCGTGCCTCTGGCGTACGGTGTCCAGTAAGGAGCGCCGAGCCCCGTGAAGGCTGTGACGCAATAGACTCCACCCGTATCTTCCACGGATAAAGCCATTTTTTCAGATTCCGGCGAGCTCTCCAGCATTTTCATCTCGTCCCTGAGCCACTGGATGCCGGCGCCCGCTATGAATATACTTCCTTCAAGTGCATAAGTATTCTTTCCGTCTGCCGATGCGGCTACCGTAGTCAGCAGTCCGTTTTCGCTCTTCGCAGGCTTGTCTCCGGTATTCATAAGCAGGAATCCGCCAGTGCCGTAGGTGTTTTTCAGTTCTCCCTTGTCAAAACAGCACTGTCCGAACAGCGCGCACTGCTGGTCTCCCGCTGCGCCTGATATCGGGACTTCTGTCCCGAAAATATCCTTGTCGGTATATCCGTAAATGCACGAAGACGGTTTCACCTCCGGGAGCATTTGCATCGGAATATTGAAGTATTCGCAAAGGCGTTCGTCCCATTTCATCTTATGTATATCAAAAAGCATTGTCCGTGAGGCGTTGGTCACATCCGTCACATGCACCTTGCCGCCCGTCAGATTATGGATGAGCCATGAATCTATCGTCCCAAAAACGACCTCTCCTTTTTCGGCTCTCTCACGTACTCCTTCCACGTTGTCAAGGATCCATGCAAGCTTTGAGGCCGAAAAATATGCGTCAGGAATAAGCCCGGTGACCTCGCGGGCGTATTCCGCTATCGGGTCTTTTTCCATCTCTTCTATCAGCTCTGCCGTACGTCTGCACTGCCAGACGATCGCCGGATACACCGGCTTTCCGGTCTTTTTATCCCAGACGACCGTCGTCTCCCTCTGGTTCGTTATGCCTATGCCGGCGATATCGGAGGGCTTCGCTCCTATTTTGCCCATGGCCTCGATCGCCACGGATATCTGCGAAGACCAGATCTCCAGCGGATCGTGCTCGACCCATCCGGGATGCGGATAGCTTTGCGTGAATTCCTTCTGAGCCGATGCGCAGATCCTGGCGTTTTTATCAAAAAGTATGCATCTTGAACTGGTAGTGCCCTGATCCAGGGCAAGAATATACTGTTTCATAATGC
>CADBMM010000235.1 GCA_902795795.1 uncultured Lachnospiraceae bacterium
ATGTCTTTGCTTACAATGTCATTGTAGAGTCTACAGTAACTGGAGAGTCAATGCTTTTTATTTTCGTTTTTTGACTGGGATCTGTATCTCAGTTACATACTGGCTTTCATCAGTCGTAAGGCCGGAATCGATCAGTGTAATTTCAAGGGAATTCCCGCATATTTCATAGCCTTCGGTCCGAATATGATCCGTCAGCACCCGATATTTACATGCGGCATCCCTGTGCGTTCCCTGAAAGAGAATACGCGCGTAGCTTCCTCCTCTGAAGGACACTGTGCTGACTGATTCGTGTAATTCGCTTGCGTTTTCCTCCCGGTCAAGTATTAGAAAAAGGGAATCATATCCATCGAACCTGCCTTCTGCGAGATTCTCCTGGTCGATCGATAATCCCACCTTGCCCAGAAAGACCACTGCTGTGGGAACATTCCGCGCAAGAAGACGAATTGGATATTCCAGATCACTTTCCGGACGCATGGAGTCTTTCAGAAGCAGCGCCGTTCTGGCCGGAAAACGTTTTATCTCAGGCCTGTCTTTTTTCCCTTTTTGAGCATCTTTGATCTGATGTAATCTGTCGTTCAGTTTCTTCTGTATCGCATCCAGCTTTTGCTTTTTTTCTTCGGCTTGCCGGATCTGCACCCTGAGGATCTCTTCGATTCTTTCTGTATTTCGATCATTAAGAAACTGCCGGATCTCTGTAAGCGGCACATCCAGCTCTCTCAGATAACGTATGGTATTCAGCTGTTCAAACTGGTCCGTACTGTAATACCTGTACCCCGTTTCGTGATCGATCATCTCGGGCTTTACCAGATCGATTTCATCGTAATAACGAAGCGTTTTCACATTCAGATGGAACAGATCTGCGATCTCACCGATCTTAAATAGTGTTTTCATAGTAATCTTTTATGCATGCTCCTATTCATTTGCGTCTGTTGAAATATTATTTCAACAGATTCGACAGTGTTTGCATAATGGCACCGATATCATAGGGTTTTGCAAGATGCCCGTTCATACCTGCCTCAAGCGCGATCTTCCGATCCTCTTCAAAGGCATTGGCAGTCACGGCAACGATCGGGATTTCTGCCTTTTTCTGATCATCCATTTCACGGATTCGCTTTGCTGCTTCATATCCGTCCATTACCGGCATCTGGATGTCCATAAGGATCACGTCATATGTTCCGGCAGGAGCCGCCTCCATTTTTTCGACAGCTTCCGCTCCGTTTGACGCGATATCGATCGCAAAACCGGCGTTCTTCAGGATTTCTACCGCGATCATCTGGTTCATTTCATTGTCTTCCGCAAGCAGGATCCGCTTTCCTGTAAAGTCTAAAGCAGCGGGGGCTTCGTCAGCGGCCGGTTTTTCAATGAGGAACGGTTTGGCAAGTACGCTTTTCAGTTCTGACATAAAGATCGGTTTTGAGCAGAATGCGGTCACGCCGGCCTGTCTGGCCTCATCCTCTATGTCAGTCCAGTCATATGCTGTCAGTATAATGATCGGTGCATCGTCTCCGACTATTTTCCTGATCCGGCGCACAGTCTCGATGCCATTCAGATCCGGCATCATCCAATCGATGATGTAGACCTTGAATTCATCCGCCTGATCCTTAGCCTCCTTGGCCCGTATCACAGCTTCCTTTCCATAGTTTGTCCAGTCCGGTCTCATGCCTATATCACGAAGCATTGCGCTGACAGACAGGCAGGAGTTGGTATCGTCATCTGCCACCAGTGCGCGCATTCCCTGCAGCTCCGGGATCTTTTCGGATCTGTCTTTACTTTCACCTATCCTGCACGGGATCCGCACAATAAACTCCGAACCTTTTCCTTCTTCGCTCTGGACAGAGATGGTTCCTCCCATCATACCCACGATGTTTTTGGTGATCGCCATGCCAAGTCCGGTGCCCTGTGTTCCACTGACTGTGCTGGTTCTTTCTCTTGTGAATGCTTCAAAGATCGTCTTCTGAAATTCTTTGCTCATCCCGATGCCGTTATCTTTGATCTTAAATACAAAGTTTGCGATATCCGCATGGGACGATGGCTCCTCGATCAGGCGGAAGCTGATGGTTCCTCCGGCAGGAGTAAATTTAATGGCATTGGAAAGAATATTGAGCAGCACCTGATTCAGGCGGAGCTTATCTGTAATGATATCTTCATGCTTCACATCCTGTGTATCGATCAGCAGCTCCTGCTGCTTTGCAGTGACATCAGCCTGGATGATGGTTCTGAGGTCATGGATGACATCCGGCAGATGGACATCCGCCTCCTCGATCGTAACTTTTCCGCTTTCGATTCGACTCATATCCAGCACGTCATTAATCAGCGAGAGCAGATGCTGACTGGACACGGTGATCTTCTGCAGGTAATCTTTCACCTGCTCCGGATGATCCATGTGGGAAGCGGCAAGCCCTGTGAACCCCACAATGGCATTCATCGGCGTGCGGATATCATGGGACATGTTGTTCAGGAAGGTAGTCTTGGCGCGGTTCGACTGCTCCGCCGCGATCAGCGCGTCGGAAAGCGCTTTCTGATTTTTCTCCAGCTCAATGCGGGCGATTTCTTTTTCTCTGATCTGCGTGCGGGAGCGCCTGTTGTCGCGAACGAGCAGGGCGATAATAACGGCGACGATCGCCAGGATCCCCAGGATAAATATTCCGAGATGCTGGCGTACCAGGTCAAAAAAGCTGTAGGAATACAGACCGTCGGCATAGCGGTATGCCTGGTTCTGGCCATAATCGATGCCCAGCACGTTGATTCCCCGGTTAAGGAGCTTCAACAAGCCTTCACTGCCCATTGCCACACCATAACACCGGTCATCGCTCTGGCTTAACTGCAGAAGAGAAAGGCTCTCGTAGCGAGTGTTTTTCAACATGTCGTTGGCCCTGAGCCCGTTTAACGTAGTCGCGTCTTCCTTTCCTGCAGCGACTGCGTCAAGGCAGTCATTCGCAGAGGGATAGAAGGTGATCTGCGCGTCAGGAAAATGAGTGCAGACATAGTAATACTGCATCCGGTTGTTTTCGTTGACGGCAAAACGTGAAATATTATCCCTTCTGAATTCTCCTTTGAAAACGATCTCCGTCGCGGCGGAAACGACCGGATTGGTCTGATAGATCCCGCTCTCCTCTGAATAGTAAAGACCTCCGCCTACCGGGAAGCCGGTATCGATGGCACCAGAAACAAGATCCGCAATCATATCATCATAATTCTGATACCCATGATAGCTTACGGAAAGCGTGTCAATATGCAGACTCTTCAGCAGCTGCTCTGTGACATCCGTCACAATGCCGGTCGCTTGTCCGTTTTCGTCGGTGTCGCTGTAAGGCAGATACTTCTCCAGATATCCGACTCTGAGTTCAGTATGAGAGTCCAGCCATTCCGTCTCTGCGGCGGAATGCGCACGGCTGGCAAGACTTCCGGAATAGTACTTCACACTGAGGGAATTCAGGTAATTCGGCTCCTCCACGGTCAAAAGCGTCTGTGCGGTATTCAGCTGCTCAAGGAGGTCCGGCCTTTTGATATTGACCGTAAGATAATAGTCTGATGCCCCGAAAGAATAGAGGATCACGGCATTCTCCGCACTGAATCCG
>CADBMM010000236.1 GCA_902795795.1 uncultured Lachnospiraceae bacterium
GCAGATCTTCATCAGTATCGGGAACTGTCTGCTCTTCGACGTCTGTATCAACTGTTGCTTCTGGCAACGTAGTCAGACTTTCTGTCGAAGAGGTCTGCGTTTCCGGTGTATTTTCTTCAACGACCTCGCCCGTTGTTCCGGACATATTGTTCACGGTAACCTCATCCGATATTACTTCCGAACTCTCTTCTGCAATAATACCTTCTGTTCCGACCGCGCTGTTGGCAACCAGATCATTCAATTCTTCTGGATATGAAGAAGCAACTGTATCAGCACCTGCTTCAATTGCTGCTGATGAAGGTTCCTCAGCAGAAACATTCGCTGCCGGCAGGATACATGAGGAAACCATGACAGCTGCCAATACCATAGTCAATAAATTTTTTAGTCGATAATTCTTCATCCTTTATCTCCTGATCTGTAGCTTCTTCTGCTTCTATTGTAATTTTATAAACCGCAGTTTTTAAAACTTCTGTTGTCTTTATACCAGCCCGGTATAATCAGTCGCTGTACATTCCGGTACGAACTGGTCCTCATTTATAACGTGATCTTGAAGAAGCATTTCCGTTGTCACACAGAAATATTCATGTGAAACACCCATGTCAGGAGCTCTTCCTATCGGGTCGTCCCATGTAACATCCACATAATAGTATTCACTATCCAGCATAATATAATTCCAGGCATGGCTTTCCGAAGAAGTGTCGGTAAATGCCGTGCCGAGGACACGTCCGCATGGGATGTCAAGGATATTCATGAGCATCTGGAAAGCTTTGGAGTAACCATCACAGACGGCGCGTCTTTCAATAAGGCAGCCGTAAGATGTATAAGAAAAATCAGGTATGAGTTGACCTGCAGCTACCGCTTCATCATAGGTCTCTGTATCATAATCACAGATATTAACGATCGTGTCATGGACGTAAAGCGCTTTTTCAAAATCAGTATCAAACTGATTCGCTCCCCCTGCGATCTCCGAAGCGAAAATACCCAGTCTATATGCCATATCATGCACATTTGAAATGTCAGTAAGAAGATCCGGAGTAAATGTGGCCGTAGTTATACCGCCAACGGTCAGGAGCTGCCAGCTTCCGCTTCCGCTCAGCCAGAACCACTCCGGATGGTCTCCGAAAGCTTTATAGAACTGCACATTCAGGACGCCCTCGGTTGCCATTTCCTTTGGCACGACGACCGTCACCTCTGTCTCGTAAGCAGAAATACCTTCGCACAGTGCATCATATACTTCTGAAGCCTCATAAATGATATCATCACTGTCTGTAAGGGATGAAATTATGCCGTCATCCTGTTTTGCCGAAGCACTTAACTGCGCGTCAAAGACCTCCGTGATCTTTTCCACGGTATTCGAGAAAGTTTCCGATATTGTATTTGTTACTGTTTCCGCGATAGACTGCGCAGACTTTCCCGCCAATAGTTCTGGATGCATTTTTACAAAATAGTATCCGGTCCCAGCAAGCGCAACGACCAGCACAAGTATCGCTATTCCAAGTTTCTTCATAAAAAACACCTGCAGTACTGATGCAATTATCCATAATTCAAGTGAATATTATGATTATCGCATACTTTGTACTGCAGGTGCAACAAAATATTAATATTTTTTTAAGATTTTATTAATACAATGAGACGTTTTATTCCGCAAACGGGTCAATAGCGTTCGATCCGTCATCTCCTATACATCCCGTTGCTCCCTGATCGCCGGGATCATAATAATTTGCCTGTTCCGCAAGCGCCTGTTCATATGCTGCCTGCTCCGCAAGTGCCTGCTCATATGCCGCCTGCTCCGCAAGTGCCTGTTCATACGCTGCCTGTTCTGCTGCAGCCTGTTCTGCAGCCTGCGCTGCTGCCTGCTCTGCCGTGATCTGTTCCTGGACTTTTACGATCGCAGCTCCGGCATGCGCTACATAGATCTCCTGGATGGCCGGGATACGTCCAAGACCTTCGATCTGGCATTCTACGGATTCAAATTTCTCAGAAGCTGTGAACATGCTGTACCAGGATTCCGGATCCTCCTGATCGGCCATATCGTTGTTGGCGTGATCGCCTGCAACTACCATGAGCGGGCGAAGGATGACTTTTGTATATCCCGCTTCTGCAACAGCTGCAATAACGTTTTCACATGCTGTCTCTTCAGGCTCGCCTTCTACAGTTCCGATAAATACGTTGGCATAACCAAGTTCGTTCATCTGCGTCTGCATCTGGCTGTATGTGACTTTTGCAACATGTGCTGTTCCGTGTCCCATGAACACGAACGCAGTTCCGTCTTCTGCTGCAGCTTCAAGGCTCTCATAATCTGTCAGAGAAACGGCTTCCGCAACAGCTGCTTCAGCAACAGCTTTTTTGTCAGCGTTGATCACTGCTGCATCAGCACCGACTTCTCCAAGAAGCGGCTCTGCGATAACGATGGATTTAAAAAGGCCTTTAAACTCTTCGACCGTTGCCGCAAGCTCGTCATATTCCGCGCCATGCATAAGGTGTGTCGGCTGGATAACGATATTCTCAGTGCTGCTTACAACAGCTCTGTTAAGAGCGTCTCTTACATTGTCAATGATCTCGCCGTCACGTGCATTTATATGATTTATGATTATCTGGGCTGTAAACGCTCTTCTTACTGCCCAGTCGGGATATGCAGCTGCAAGAGCATCCTCGATACCTTTGATATCGGCAACTCGGCTGTCATTAAATGATGTTCCGAAGCTGACTACGAGAAGTTCGTTCTGGCCGATCGCGTCTGCGTTCCTGGGATCGTCAAGACTTGCATCGCCTGTATCTCTTGCAAAATAATCAGCTTCCTCAACAAGTTCCTTCTGCTCGTCTGTAAGGGCATCCCATGCGGCCTTGGCAAGCGCACAGTTTTTATTTGTATCCGCATCAGCTGTCTGGACCTGTATAGCTTCGATGAGTTCATCGACGTATTCTGCCGCTTCTTCATCTGTCATCGCGGACATATCCGCAAGGGTAGAAATTATGGAAGTATCTTCTGCTTCCGGAGCCCCTGCAAAGGCCGCTCCCTGCCAGCCAAGCGTGGAAAACATTACCAGCGCTGATATAATTGCCAGTTTTTTCTTCATAATCATTTCTCCTGTTTTGATTCTTCTTCAAAAGCTGTTGCCCGGTTTGTTATTGTCCTTTGTTTAATATTTATGAGTTTTGATAATTTCCCTCTTAACTCCATTGCTGCTGATTACTCATTTCATCACAAGTATCTATATTTCAGATCTCTCACAAACGCACACATATTCTCCTTCAAAACTGATGATGACATTGACATGCGTCAGCTGTACGCCGTCTTTTTTTACAATATTTACCCGGTAAAGATAATCCCAGGTAGCGCCTTTAGCATTTTCTCCTGTAAGATAAAATGCTTCGTATGTTTTCTTTTGAGCGTCGGAAAACTCTACTTCCACATAGATCTGGGTGTCATCTGTAAAATAATCCGGATCTATCGCACCGCTTACCACATAATATCCACCGCTTTCGTTAGTACTGCAAGTTGTTCTGGTTTCAATTGTAGAATCGGCATCAATGTTTGCGGAAACGCTCGGCATCGCCGGGGCTTCCTTGGCCAAAGAAAGGATATTTCTTTCAGCTTTTTCAAGAATTACCGTATCTGTTTCGTATCTGAATGGATCGGTTATATTATAAGGTGTAAGTCTCGAAAATACAACTTTTCCGTAGTCATGTGCAAAATACGGAACTAAGGCCGACCCGAAGGAATCTCTGAACATGTATAGACTACCATCAGCCGACGGGTTTTCTGTAATGAAATAGTCATCCATATTATCCTCGACCGGTTCCGTATATTCCCAATGACTTTCAAGCTCAAATACTGCGTCTTCTTCCGGTTCCACAGCCTCTGGCCAGAGCATTTCCGCCAGATCGCCGGAATGTGTATTCTCCATGGCATATGGTATCTGGTCATAGTCTGTAATGTCTGTCTTCCCCGCAGCTTCGGCAAGGGTCTTATACGCAAGAGCAGCACCGAGTGCGTTCCAGTGGGTATCGGTCCTGTAATAAAGGACCCTTTCATCATTTTCAAATGCTTCGAACATATCTGCGTAGGTTATGCCGGCCTCTTCAAGCAGCGGCTTCAGGATATCCGCATTGCTTATCCCCTCTCCCGCAGCTATATAATATGGCAGGTATTCCGGATACAGCGAAGCCTTATCCGGCGCAAAGGTAATCACAAAGTCTATTCCCGCAGCTTTGTAATAATTATTAATAATGCTCAGGTTGTGGATGATGTTGAAGACCTGCCGCTCGGTTAGTGTTTTCGTCCTCTGATAGTCTTTAAGCGTGCCGGAATAATAAAGCCAGCCTTCCTTCCCGGTTATGACCTGGTCAGTGGATGAGGTCCCGAAAACATTTGCTGTAAGCTTTGAGTTAGCAGTGATAAGCTGCGGCCTGAACGCGAAATGGTCTTCAAAATACGCCCCGGCATCGGACAGAAATGAGACATTTACCGTTCCTTCTTCATTCAGGAGTTTTGGCGCTTCGGCAAGTTCCGTAGTCTCCGTGGTCCACCCGCCGTCAAATGCAGGCATTAAGACAAGAGGCGCAGCGAGAAGCGCCATGATCATTACTATGAAAAACAGATATCTTTTCATATGCACGGCCTCCCCTTAAAACCTGAAATAAATGAACGGATTATACGCCCCGCCCGATAAGTACAGGATGCACAGCACTAAAAGAACAGCAGCATAAATATAAGAGAGTCCTTCCCTTACGCTGCCGTTCATGCGATCAGCAAGTTTTTTCCAGGCCGGTGTCGCGCCGAATACCGCCAGCAGCAGAATAACGATAAACAATGGGGTAAGGATCGGAGCTGCCTGCACCCACTGCGCATTAGTGAGCGTAAAGCCGGAAAACATGTGACTGACCATAAGCCCTGCCTGACCCATATCATCCGATCGGAAGATAACAAATCCTACGCATACCACCAGCACGGTATAAATATGCCTAATGACCGCCGGCAGCTTTTTAAGCGGTACGAAATCTTCCAGAAGGAGGAAAGCTCCGTGGAAAAGGCCCCATACCACGAATGTCAGATTCGCACCATGCCAGAGGCCGGTACAGAAAAACACGATTATTTTATTTATGCAGGTCCGAAGCCTGCCTTTCCTGTTTCCGCCAAGCGGAATATAAAGATATTCCTTGAACCACGTCGACAGGGAAATATGCCATCTTCTCCAGAATTCCTTGACCGATCCGGAAATATAAGGGTAATTGAAGTTTTCAAGGATAGTAAACCCGAAGATCCTGCCAAGGCCTATGGCCATGTCGCTGTATCCGCTGAAATCGAAATATATCTGCATAAGGTAGGCGACTGCGCCGATCCAGGCGGAAAGCGTACTAGTCTGCGCCGCGTCAAGTGCAAAGGCAGCGTCAGCGGCAGAAGCCATGACATTAGCTATAAGCACCTTTTTCGCAAGGCCTATAATGAAACGTCTTAAA
The DNA here is from genome assembly GCA_902795795.1 of uncultured Lachnospiraceae bacterium. GTDB lineage: Bacteria > Bacillota > Clostridia > Lachnospirales > Lachnospiraceae > Alectryocaccobium. The sequence continues at coordinate 5,461 of CADBMM010000236.1, forward strand.
CCTTCCGCTGCACTTTTGGGAGTAGGGTGTCTGTCTGATATCTGTGTTTCAATATCGTGATATTTAACTATAGGACCCGCAATAAGCTGCGGAAAAAATGAAATGTACAGGAAGAAGCTCACAGCATTTTTCTGGCTTTTGCAGTCTCCCCTGTAAACATCGATCAGATATGAAAGCGCCTGGAAAGTATAAAACGAAATACCGATCGGAAGGCTCAGCTCGACTGGTTTTACGTTTAATCCGAAAGCCGATATGGCCATCTGCGTAAGCCATCCGGCATATTTGAAAACGCCAAGCGCACCGAGATTGAGTATGACCGCAGCAATAAGCACCGCCTTTTTATGCCCGCCTGCCCCAATGATCCTTCCGAAACAATAGTTTAAAACTATGCTTATGACCATCAAAAGGATGTATACCGGTTCCCCGTAGGCATAGAAAAGCAGGCTTGCCATGACCAGTACGGCGTTTTTCGCCGCAAGTGGTCTGACAAGGAAATATATGCATACCAGTATCGGTAAAAAGATGCAAAGAAATGTTAAAGAACTAAATACCATTTATTAATTACTATCTGTTTTGTGTTTAATAAGCCGGAAGATCTCTTCTCACATAAAGTGGGCTGCTCTGTATCATAAAACAGTCCATGCTGTACTGATGCTGAAGCTCGGCATCGAGAATATAGGTCACTCCATTTATATCTATCTCTACCCAGCCGTGAGGACGGATGTCAGCCGGATTATTGTTGTAATAGTACATATATTCCATCAGTCTGACGGTATATCCCAGCTCCTTAGCACACCAGAAGACCGGAGCCGCATAGCAGAAGCAGTTGCCCCTGAGATTTGTAAATGCATAAACGAGATAAAGCTCCTGCCTTGTAAACGACGCGTAGGTTCCCGTATTCGGTACGCTCATCGGAGTGACAAGGCTTTGATACGAGATATTCTGAACGGCCCAGTCGTAAGCTCCCCTCAAGGTGCCGCCGGTGTAATCCAGGATCGCCTGTGCATACTGGTGTGTAAGATCCTGCACCGCGCTTTCGAATTCCGTATCGGAAATGTCAAAAAATATTCCAAATTCAAAAGTATTTCCCGAATATCCATGGACGTTTATAGTTCCGCCATTTAAAAGGACCGAAATGGAGATATCTATCTTCCATGTACCGTCTGCCTGTTTCTCTGCTGTGTACCATTTAAGATCATCCTGTCCTCCTGTCTCGCTCCAGACTGCTGCTTTAAGACTTGACAGCTCAGTATAAGGTCCGCTGACCGTGAGGGTCCTTCTGCCGCCGGTACCGCTGACAGTAAAAATGGTATCTTTGCTTTCCTCGTATTCTTCTTCAGTGATCTGGAACTCAGCGCCGTCTACATAGTTATTTCCGCTATATACATGCGCATAGCATATCCCGCTGTGTTTGAAGCTTCCGGCCGAAATATCCAGCGTCCAGCTCCCGCCGGGCTGCTTTGCCATATCGTACCATATAAGATCATCCTGACCGCCCTCTTTGCTCCAGACGGCCGCCCGGACATTTTTAAGTGCAGATCCATCGGAAACAGTCAGTGTTCTTGTCCCGTCAGAACCGCTTACCGAAAGCGAGGGAAGCGTTATCTCATCGTCAGCTATCGTAAATTTATTTCCGTCGATAAAGGTGCTGCCACTGTACAAATGAACGATGCATGTGCCTGTATGAAGAAGATTTTCAGCCGATATCTCTGTTTCCCAGGATCCGTCGGGCTGTTTAGTCATATCGTACCATTTAAGATCATCCTGGCCGCCCGTCTCGCTCCATATCGCAGCCCGCAGACTCGTAATAGAATATCCCGCAGGAAGTGTAATAGTCCTTGTCCCGCCAGAGCCGTTCACAGTGAGCCTAAGCGCAGCCATATCCTCTTCAGAAAATTCAAATGCACTGCCGTCTATGAAACCGGTTCCGCTGTATACATGTACATAACATGTGCCGCTGTGTTTCATATCAGCAGCAGATACCGTAACGCAATAGCTTCCATCCGGCTGTTTCGTCATGTCATGCCATTTGAGGTCATCCTGACCTCCTTCTTTGCTCCAGACGGCCGCTCTGAATACGGTACCGTTATATATACCCGGAAGTGTGATCGTCCTCGTGGTACCGCTTCCGGTGACCTTGAGCCTGAATTCTGCCAGTTCTTCTTCTGTAACATTAAACGCCGCGCCATCTATAAATGTGCTGCCGCTGTATACATGGACATAGCAGGTACCGCTGTGCCTGAGATTACCGACTGATATTGAAGCGGTGAAGCTGCCGTCGGACTGTTTTGACATGGTATACCATTTGAGATCATCCTGGCTGCCTTCATCGCTCCAGACGGCCGCCATCATTGAAGTGCCTGCAGATGTTTCTGCGACCGTTATCGTCCTTGACGTTCCGCTGCCGGATACAGTAAGGAGCTTTTCGCCTGCTCCCCTGCCGGATGCTTCATCCTCTGCCGCATCGTTTTCTGTCTGAACTCCTTCTCCATCCCCGGCTTCCGATATTTCAGATACTTCCTGTACGCCTCCCTGGTCTGCAGGCTCTTCTTCTGATGCACCTTCCTGATCTGCAGATCCTTCACCTGCAACGGGAACCTCTTCCGATACACCTGTCTGATCCGGAACATTCTCTTCAAATGATGATGTCTCTGCGGCAGTAATAACTGAAATGTTATCTTCTTCAGCCGGCAAGTCCTTCTCTCCGGACTGCATCTCATCAACCACTGAAACGACCGCTTCCGGTTCATCCGCAAAAACAGCTTCCGCCGGAATTAAACTCAGCGTCATTAAAAACGACATAAAAAGCGCAGCTTTTTTTGTATGTATCCGCATATAACTCTCCCCCAAAATGCTCTTGCCCCTATTTCATGGCCGGATCCAATACGCGCTTCATTCCCCTTGTGTAAGCATGACAATAATCTGACTGCCGGACCGTGTATTATCTGAACCGCAATACCGGCGGCAGCACATTGTCCAGCCCCTTCTTCAGAAGTTCGATAAGTATTGATATCACGAGTGATATCACTGCCAGGACCACCGTTATTAACAGCCAGTTTCGTCCCATATATATAAAATCTGTGAAATAGTATTCAAAAATAAGAGTATGTATAAGGAACATATTCATCGAGTACTTCCCAAGGAATGGAAGTACTTTAAGTTTTTTGCCCCGCAGGTCAAATACAACGAACAGAAGGACTGCGATCAGCAGACAAAGGATATCGTTGACCCAGAACCTGAACTCCATCTTAACTCCGGCGTAAAGCAGGACAAGGATCACCACGATATCGGCTATAACAAACAGATATTTTTTCTTATTTACGGCACAGAAATCTGCCAGCCTGTTAAGAAGGCCGCTCTTTGCTGTACCGATGCCTAGCACCAGTGTAAGCAGATACTGAGTGAACGGTCCCATGTTAAGGCCTATGATCGGCAGAGCCGCCGCTATTCCAAGTATGCAGACCCCGAATTTTTCCCACGCTGCAGTAAGGATCGGAGTAGCAAATATTACCACTATCGCCACAGATAAATACCACCATGTTTCGTTATACATAGGTGTGGCAAAGAGTGTCGAAAGCCCGAGAGCGTCGATGACCATATATGCAAGTCCCGAGATCTTTCCTCCCTGAAAATACACGGAGAGCCTGTCGGGACGCAGGAAGCAGGTCGCTATGCTTATCAGATATACGATAATAACGCCCTTCTCCAGCTTTATAAAACGCCTGGCTGCCTGATGGCTTATGCTTTCGGATGATCTCGACATTGAGACTGCGATCCCGTAGCCAGATATGAAAACGAACAGAGAAACACAGAAATTGGAGAACGCGCTGAAGGACATCAGTGAACCGAGCGGCACAAAAAAGGTGCTTACGCCATACCGCTCAACGAATTCCGGGCTGCAGCTGAAAAGATGGTGAATAAGCATCAGGATTATCGCGATGCCTTTCATTGTCATTGTTGTGTCTTTGCTTAAATAATGTTTTTTCATCTTTCGTTTTATAATATGAAAATGATCCGACAATACACCTATTTTATAATTACTATGAATAGTATAATATCTTTTTTCACATATATACGCAAGGCTAAATCCTTTCTTTTATACTTACGGACTGCAATACCACCCCGGAAATTCATCTATAACGAGAACGATATACATCCAAAAAAAGACCGCTGCCGTTATGGCAGCGATCTTAAATACATTTGTTCTTCGTCTAATAATATTCAAGCTTTGCTCCGAGGTCAGCGCGGACGGCTTTTTATCGCCGCATTCTCTTTCTCAAGCTCCTGTGTAAGCTCGTAAACGCTCCACATGCAGTTATATGGCGTAAGCACCGCCTTGAGCTCCACCGGCTCTATCTCCCTGCTTCTGTATGCAGCCAGATACACATCCAGCTTCTTATCTTCAAATCCGGACATTATCATTATCTCCGGCTGTACATAAAGTGCAGGAACACTGGTCTTTTTAGATCTTATCGGATCTATAGAAGGCGAGACCAGCGAAATGACCATGGATCCAAGGTCGCCTCGTTTAAGCCGCATAAATGATACATGCAGCTCATTGCACAGACTTTTTATGGCTTCCGCCTTCATCTCATTATCCGAATAAAACAGAACTTTTTCCACTTTACTGCGCTCCGGCTTCAGATTTGCCCATTAACTTTCTTATTATGAAAAGTGTTATCAGCATAAGCACTATGGCTATTGGAAGAACTATTATCCAGTTATTTACTATTCCCGCTATTACATAGCTGACGGCCGAAACTGCCGCAACTGTCAGCGCATAGGGAAGCTGGGTCGAAACATGATTCAGATGATCGCACTGGGCACCTGCCGAGGACATTATCGTTGTGTCGGAAATAGGTGAGCAATGGTCACCGCAGACCGCTCCTGCCATACATGCGGAAATTGCTACGATCATTATCGGGTTTCCAGACGGGAATACACTTAATACTATGGGAATAAGTATACCGAAGGTTCCCCACGAAGTTCCGGTTGCGAATGACAGACCTACTGCAATAAGGAAGATTATCGCCGGCATCAGCATCTGGAAGCCTGCCGCACTGCCTTCTACCAGGTTTGAAATATAGATCTTCGCACCAAGGGAATCCGTCATCGCCTTAAGTGTCCATGCACAGCAAAGGATAAGTATTGCAGAGACCATTGCCTTAAAGCCTTCAGGAAGGGATCCCATGAGGTCTTTGAATTTGATGCTTCTTCTGAAAATAAAGTAGACCGCCGTGATCACGACAGTAACGAATGCTCCAAGCGTAAGGCCGACAGATGCATCGCTGTTCGAGAACGCATCAATGAAGCTTTCTCCCTCAAAGAATCCGCCTGAATAGATCATGCCTATGATACAGGAAATGATAAGGACAATGATCGGGAAAATAAGATCGAGAACACGTCCATTGGGATTTTCGGTCGTGTCGATATCAGAAGCGCTCTGTGTACCAGAGGTAAACAGATCTCCGTTCAGTCTGGCGTTGTCCTCGTGCTTCTTCATCGGACCATATTCAAGCCCTGAAACAGCCAGGAAGATCATCATTACTATCGTAAGGATAGCGTAAAAGTTATACGGTATAGCCTGGATGAAAAGAGCAATTCCATTCTCTGCTCCGGCCCCGTTTGCGAAGCCCGCTACCGCTGCCGCCCACGAGGATATCGGGGCGATTATGCAGATCGGAGCTGCGGTTGAATCGATAAGATAAGCCAGCTTTGCTCTTGAAATATTCTGTTTATCCGTAACAGGACGCATGACAGAACCAACTGTCAGGCAATTGAAATAATCGTCTATGAAAATGATGATGCCCAGGATTATGGTCATGAGCTGGGCTCCCGCCCTTGATCTGGTCTTTGCGGATGCCCATCTTCCGAAAGCTGCGGAGCCGCCGGATTTATTTACCATTGCCACCAGCGTACCAAGGAGCACAAGGAAAATAAGAATACCTACGTTATATGAATCCGCAACGCTGGCTATGAAGCCGTCGCAGACCACATGTGTAAGCATTACTTCCAGGTTTCCGCCGGCATAAATAAGTCCGCCGACAATTATGCCTATTACCAGAGAAGAATAGACTTCCTTTGTAATAAGAGCCAGCACTATTGCTATGATCGGCGCAAGAAGGGCCAGGAAACTGGCATATGCAGGCACATCTTCCCTTACCGTGGCGATAGCCTGTGAAACATGATCCTTGAAATCAGGATCCGCGCCCAGATTGTCCGCGTAGCTGTCTACATATTCATGAGCACTGTCCGCGTCTGACAGATCGTAATCAATTACGTTATCATCGCCGTAATCTACGGAAAATGCTGCCGCTGAAGCGTTATCATCGGCCGCAGCCTTTTTGGCAGAGCCGATCGTAGTGAAGATACCTGCCGCAAAAGCAATAAGACATATTACTGCGACAATGGCGAACCTGCGTCTGCCGGATACAGTTCTTTTCATAATAAACCTCCCTCATAACTTCATCTGCATTTTACTGTTGTGTCACTTTAAAATGGCACAGCAAAAATTATGAAATAAATTATAGCGAAGGAGGCTGCAATGTACAAGAACTATTTTATTTTCAGTGCAAGACAGGCTCCTGGTCCGAACAGTCTGTCCATGCCGGACATGTAATTATTTTTCAGTTCGGCAGGAACTATCGCTATTATCGTTCCCGCAAAACCTCCGCCATGGACCCTGGCAGCGCCTCTTTTCCCAAGGATCTGTTCGGAAACGGCCAGGGCAAGCGCCAGGCTCATGTCCGCATCCTTTCTGCAGGCATAAATGTTCTGCAGGTAATTACGAGATGATTCTCCCGATTCTCTGAATAAACGCAGGAATTCCTGCATGTTTCCAGCTTCAAGAGCCTCTTTTTCCTGCTCTACCCTCTCATTTTCAAGGAAAAAATGCATTCCGCGGAGTACTGCTCTGTCTCCGGCATATTTCCTAAGCTCAGGAATCGCATTAATAAATTCATTTTTATCAACTTGTCCAAGGAGTTCCTTACCGAAAAACGCAGCAGCTTTTTTCATCTCTGCCGGAACAGCCGCATACTCATCCGTGAGGTCAGCATGAGAACCCTTGGTATCAGTTACACAGATCAGATACCCGTTATCTCCGAGATCAGCTTTTATTTCTTCCGCCTTCGGAGCATTTTTATCTGAAAAATCCATATAGACCATACCGCCAAGCGAAACAGTGAGCTGGTCCATAAGTCCGCACGGCTTGCCGAAATATTCATTTTCCGCTTCCTGACAGATCTGTGCAATAAGTACCGGATCGACCTTTCCTTCGTTATAAAGCCCTGAAAGTATCCTGGCGATAAGCACCTCAAAGGCCGCCGAGGAAGAAAGTCCCGAGCCCTCCGGCACGCGGCTTATTATACGCCCCGTAAATCCCCCGGCTTTTAATCCTCTTTTCAGGAAACCGGCCGCGATGCCTCTTATAAGTGCAGCCGATGTGCCTCTTTCTTCAGGGACAGGCTCAAGAATATCAAGAGAGACATGGCTTTTTCCATGCCCCTCCGAATCTAATTCAATACTATTTCCGCCCGGAACGACATACGCATCAACAGTAAGATCCACCGCGCAGGCGATGACCTTTCCTCCCTGATGATCCGTATGATTACCGCCTATTTCGCATCTTCCTGTTGATTCAAAATGAAACTCTTTCATTACAAAGATCTCCTATCAAGCGCGCAGCTTTATTGTATTTCCTCTATGAAATAAAGCCGTGCCTCGAAATCCTGGAAATATCTTACATTCTCGTTGTATCCGGTCGCTCCAAAGGCCTGCTTCAGGTTGACACCTGCCTTCATCATAAGACTGCCGTAAGCGGTAACATCCTCCGCATCCTCATGCATGCTCACGAATCTGGCTATGGCGTTATGCAGCAGGGAATCCTGCTTAACATGTATCGGCGCAGCAGTATTTATGAGATCGCCGAAATTGCGTATATCATAGCTCATTTTCTCACACACCAGCCTGTATTTCTTATCCGGATCCAGACCTTTTGGCGTAAGTTTTTCGAATACTGTATTCGGCTTTACAAGCTCCTGCATGAGATAGCAGACGGCCTTTGTTTTATCCTTCGAAACGCAGGTCCACTCGGTTATCCGCCCGCTTCTTACCCGGTAGAACGTGCCGTGCTGCAATACTTCTCTCCACTTCTTATATTTAACGACCTGCTTCTTTATCTTTTCAAGATCGGAGCTGCTCATATCTGCCAGATTGCATTCATATCCCAGCACTCCAAAGGCTGCGGCCGCAAATCTTGAACGCATCGGCGTATTGCGAAGTGTCTGATGATTCGGGCATGAGGAAACATGGGCTCCAATGCAGTTCATCGGATAGCCGTAGCTGTAGCCTTCCTGTATCTGCGTCCTGCAAAGAGCATCTGTATTGTCTGAACCCCAGATCTGCGGAAAATACGAAAGTATTCCGAGATCAAAACGGTTTCCGCCGGACGCACAGCCCTCGAAAAGATAATCAGGAAATTTTCTGACCAGCCGCCCCATAAGATCATATAATCCGAGTATATATCTGTGCGCAGTCTCGCCCTGCCTGTTTTTCGGCAGGTATTTTGAATACACATCGGAGAAGATACGGTTCATATCCCATTTCACATAGGCGATATTTGCCGAGGAAAACACCTCTGTCATAGCCTTCTCCAGATGATCGACGACTTCCGGATCGCAAAGATCAAGTATCCGCTGGTTCCTGCCTTCTGAATGCGTCCTTCCCGGCACCGTCATGGCCCATTCGGGGTGCTGCCTGTAAAGTTCCGAATCGCAGTTCACCATTTCAGGCTCTACCCAGAGCCCGAAGCTCATGCCCATGGCGTTTATCTTATCCGCGAGTCCTTTGAGGCCGCCCGGAAGCTTTTTACTGTTCACGGTCCAGTCGCCGAGAGAAGAACTGTCAGAGTTTCTCTCCCCAAACCAGCCGTCGTCCATGACGAAGAGCTCTATTCCCACAGCTGCGGCTTTTTCGGCCAGCTTAAGAAGGCTCCTTTCATCTATCTTGAAATACCCTGCTTCCCAGCTGTTTATAAGGATCGGCCTTATCTTGTTTTTCCAGTTTCCCCTTATTACGCAGTTTCTTACGAAATCGTGCATTCTTTGGCTCATTCCGTTGCAGCCGGCATCCGAAAAAGTCATGACCGCTTCGGGAGTCTCAAAGTTCTCCCCCGGCTCTAAGGTCCACTCAAAGCCCTGCGGATTTATCCCCGAAACGAACCTGGTCTTTCCGAAGCTGTTGACCTCCGCAGCTTCATAATGATTCCCGCTGTATATAAGATTGAAGCCATATACATCGCCTGTATCTTCTGTTGCGCGTGGATCAGAAAGCATCACAAAAGGATTGGCCCTGTTCGAGCTGCTGCCGGTAAATGAGGAATTTACAAGCTTTCCTGCCTCCAGGACTGTTTCCGTTTTATTCATTTCCCTGGCCCAGGCACCGGTAAATGTCGTCATGACATATCCGTTCGTCATGAAATCCACCTGCGTGCTCATAAGCCTTTTCAGCTTCAACGGATAATCGCTTTCATTTATGAGCCTTGCGCTCCTTGTAATGACATCACGTTTTTCAAACACGCCGTAATGCAGCTCCAGGATAAGCCTGTCGTATTTCTCTTCAAGAAAGATGACCAGTTCCTGCGCGTCCGCAGCATTCTCTTCATAAGCCGAAGGCAAGGTACACAGCGGTTCCTTTTCGGGACGTATCTCACCGCTTTTGAAAAGGAAATCCGCAGTGGTGCTGCCCTTTTTATCACAGAACTCTATGAACGGCTCGCGGATATCACCCTTACCGTAGGATGACATCTCCAGCCGCACGTTTTCCAGGCACAGCGCATTATTCTCCTTATCGTAAGCAATAAGGTTGCCCGGCTCAAATACGGATTTTTCCGTCAGCGCAGCTGCATCTTCTTCCGATTTGATCCTTATTGAAGCTCCGTAATAAAGATGCTCCAAGTGCCCGCTTTTTAATATTCTGAACGCATAGGTCGTATTTTCGGTGTCAAGCACCCAGACCTGTCCGAAATTTCTGATCATGCTTTTTCCTTACTGCGCGTCTGCAGCCTTTTCTTCTCTTCTTCTCTTAAGCTCTGTATTTATCTCGGCAAGCTTTTCATTGCTGAGCTTGTATTTTCTCCAGAATATGATAAGCCCGATCACGAGTACTGCCATAGGGATAAGGGTCATGAACTGACGAAGTCCCAGGATAGATGATTCAGAGATCGCAGCTACCGCCTCTTCATCCGAACTGATGTGGTAGATCGAAAGGCAGACTGACGCAAGAAGTGCGGCTACGCCGGAGGCCAGCTTAACGACAAAGGTCTGCATTGAGAAGATGACTGATTCATCCCTGCGGCCATTTTTAAGTTCGCCGTAATCGACTGTATTTGCAAGAAATACCGTTACAAGTACGTTCAGAAGGCCTACTGCCGAATAGATAAAGAACGCCGGAATAAAGAACAGGACCACGTTCTGAGCTCCCGCAAGCGCTTCGGCAAGCAGGATGACATAGCCGATCAAAGCGCTGATGATCGAAAGATAGAACATCTTCATAAGGTTGTCCTTCAGGATCTTCCTGAGAAGAGCAAAGAAGAATACCATCGCGATAATCTGGAATGCGCCGCCGACTGTATTGAAGATCGTATAATTTCCCTTCCAGCCTTCTCCTGCGATATCGTATTTGAAGAAATATATAACAAGATTGGATGTGATATAAACAGCTGTGTTGACAAGGACGATAGTTATGACCATCGTCATGGCCTGATCGTTCTGAACAAGGGCGCGGAGCATCTCTTTTAAGGATACCGTCTCCATGTTGACGGAAGATTTTTCCTTGATGCATACGCAGGTGATGAGTATAAATACAAAGAAAATTACAGCGATAATAAGTGCAAAATACTTAAAGCCCGCACGTTCTATCGCTACAGCGCCCGCATCTGCGCCGGCCACAGCCGTGCCGATCCAGGTGACCACCATTACCGTAATGATCGTGATAAGCGCACTGCCGATACCCGCGCAGCTTCTTGCAAGGGCTGAAAGGTTCTCTCTTTCACGTCCGCTGTCTGTAAATGCCGGGACCATTGACCAGTAGGGTATATCCATCATCGTATAGGTAACGCCCCATAAAATATAAACGACTGCCGCATATGCCACAAGGCCGCTGCCGTCAAGGCTTGGCGGAGCCGCAAATAAAAGGAACAGCACTACTGCGTTCGTGAGCGTGCCTATGAAAAGCCACGGGCGGAACTTGCCCCATCTCGTCTTCGTTTTCGCAACGATAATACCCATGATCGGGTCGTTGAACGCATCGAATACGCGGGCTACCATCAGGATCACGCCCATTATCACGGCTTCAACGCCCAGGACATCCTGATAATAGTAAAGTACATAAGATGCGGAAAGCATGTACACCATGTCCTTGCCGACCGCGCCTATACCGTAAGCTGCCTTCTCTTTCAGTGATAATCTTTTGTTATCCATAGTTCTCCCTCATGAAAAGTTTTATTTTGAAAACTGAAGACGGTTATCATTCCAGTCCTTCAGTTTACAGTTCAAAGTCCCCTGTCCTTAAGGCCCATCGCTATCTTTACCACCTCATATGCTCCGCTGTAAAGACCGATGGAATTATTCGTTTTTATATTTTCGCACATACCGATGAGCAGATCTGGCTCATTCATGAACATATCCACCATCTGTTCGGTGTGAGGTATATCCCTGCATTCCAGCGTTCCGTCGCCCATCTCTGCCGAATGTATGGCGCCCCACATCTCGTGTTTTCCGACTCTCTTTATGAAAAGTTTCGGTACCGGGTAGAACGCCAGCTCGCTTGGCTTCGTGACAAGCACATCGCAGCTTCTCATAAGCAGGTTCGTGCAGTATACTGCCTCGAAAATATTTTTATGACAGAATGCATGTATCCCGTAAAGGTTCTTATCGGGATCCAGCGCTTCAGCAGCAAAGCGTTCAGTCGCTTCCCAGTCATCGAAATACTTTTTCGTTAACGGCTTTATTGCCGGAAGGGAGCTTTCGATCTGATCCCAGACGTTCCTGTAATCACCGACATTCACGTAAACTGCAGCTTTCTTTTCCCTGAGCGCAGGCATCAGATACTTTATGATCGCAGCGAATATTTCCATCTGCGCTCCCGCTCCGCCAATCGTAAGCAGGAAGCGGATCGGCTTTCCCTCTTCGGCCCTTTTTATCCTCGCGTCGCAGTCGGCCTCAATATTTGATACCAGCTCGTGGTCGATATAATGACCCGTATATACAAGCGAATCCTTAGGCATCGGCCTGTTCACCTGGTTTTTATTCATGCCGTTCAGTATGCGGTAGCCCATATAGGAATTTCTGCACTGAATGGTATGCACCGCTCCTTCTGCCAGATGCAGGGCCATGGGCCAGTTATCCGGGATAGCGTTGACGACATATTTCATATCCCCGTGCAAGGCTGCCTGCGCTGGCCAGACATGGGTACCGACAAGAGGGATGTCCTTCGGTATGTTCTTAAATACCGGTGCCATCAGCTCGGCATTTTTCTGATCGGATGAATTGTAGGAAAGCGCCCTGAATCCTTCATAGTTCATCGGCTCCCATACGACCTTGTTGAATGCGGCGTTTTTCGAGAGCCTGCTTCCAAGTGAGTAGAGCTCATTCTGCGCGCCGATGACCTTCGTGCAGGTCGTTTCACCGTAGGAATTAAGATCCATCCAGTATGGCACATAACCCAGGGCTTTTGCGCAGGAGGCTATGGCCATGGAGATCCTGTAATGTCCGAAGCCCATGCGGATGTTTCCGACGATGAGGCCTTTTTCAGTGTCGAACTCCAGAGGCTCAGTGTCGAGCGCCGGGTCGTAATGGGCGTTGGTCTCAAGAGAGCCGACCATGATGTTGTTTACGCCGAGGCTGTCTCCGATGTATCTGTTTTTGTATATAGTCACCGGATAGTCTCTATCGGAATCATTGCCGTATTTTCTTATGTATTTCTTCTTTGAGCGGATCGCCTTAACATAATCCGCGTCGGATATCTCATTGCCGAATATTACTTTTGATCTGTCTTTCATGTCATCACTCCAGTTCATCCCAACTATAGTTTCGCAGTTCTCCCGTGGTCTGCATCCCCGGGAAATCCAGCTGCCGCAGCGCCTCATAAAGCACTATCGAAACGGAATTGGCCAGATTCAGCGACCGAAGCGCCGGGGTCATAGGTATCCTTATACTCGTTTCCTTATACTGCGCAAGTATATCCTCCGGAATACCGGCCGTCTCTTTTCCGAACATAATGTAATCATCGAAGCTGTACGCCACATCCGTATATTTCCTTGGCCCCTTGGTCGTCGCCATAAAGATCTTCGCGCCAGGATTCTTTTCCAGAAAATCCTCAAAGCTGTCATACACATGCACGTCGAGCTTATCCCAGTAATCGAGCCCTGCCCTCTTCAAATGTTTCTCGCCAAGTCTGAACCCCAGCGGTCTTATAAGATGTAGCGATGAACCCGTGCAGGCGCATGTCCTTGCTATATTTCCCGCGTTCTGCGGGATCTCCGGCTGATGCAGTACAATATTCATATTCTTTTCCTGTATTGTGTAAGAGGCGCGTTCAAAAGGCTGCCGCGAAAAGTCGTCTCATTATATACTGACTGATGCGACAGCCCGATATTCTCGTTCCGACATGGTTTTATCCATATCACTTTATTTTTGTCTGACTGTATTTTAATAATTATAACATGAGTATGGCTTTTTTCCATCAGAAAAAGCCATACTTTTGACTATTATCCGGAGCTTATCATATGAACTATCCGAAACCTGGTGGAATACATTGCATCGGTGCCGTCCCGCTTTAAGAGATGCATTTTACGGGACGGCAAACAAGAACAGGAAAATGATCCTGAAGAAGAGTCAAGAACCTATGGAATTATGAAACTCGGATGTACTGCTTTAGATGATGAAAAGAGGTGTTTTATTTTAAAACGCAGGAAATTGCATTACCTGCTCATTTTTACAGCATACTTTACCAATGAATTATAATCCTCGTCGGAAAGCTCTCTGACATATAAAGCAAGTCTTCGCATTCTGCTGTCCTCCTCCGATGCCTCGCAAGTCTCCCAGAAGCCTTGCGGCGTGATATGAAAGTAGTCGCAGATACTTAGAAATCCTTCCATAGACGGCATCGTCCGCCCTGATGTGATCGACTGAATATACCCCTTGCTGTAGTTAAGTTCCAGACTCATCTGGCTTTCGGAAACGCCCCGTTTGATTCTCAGTTCGGTAACTCTGTCGCTTATGAATTTCCTGTAATCAGATACATCATAATTAATCGTCATTGTTCAAGATCCCATTCATTTTTAGTTCATCTTCTTGCTTATGTGATATTGAAGCTTGAGTGATATAATTATTTTACCATTTGAAGCAAGCGTAATTACTGCTTAAAATACTCGTTTCCTTCCTTTCGACTACTCAAATTACTTGTTTTCAGACAATTACCTGTCCAACTAGTAAATGCAGGCCAAGTGGCTGCCGAAGCAGCCCCTTTGTCTGGTATTTATTCTTATTTACTCTCAGTCGTATCTCTCGTCGATGACACGTTTTGTCTTCTTTTCACTTCTCGGAAGAAGTCCGATCTCAACGACCTTGACTAGCGGTGTAAAGCCGATCCTGCTCTTTACCCTGGCGGCAACGCGGTCGCGCAGATCCGCGAAATCCACGGTACCGTCTGTCTCTATGTAAAGACGCATCGTATCCTTGCCTTCCAGATGAGAGATGCGGATCTGGTATTCACTGGATACCTCCGGGAATTCCTTGAGGATCTCCTCTATCTGGCTCGGGAATACATTAACGCCCTTGATCTTCATCATGTCGTCGGTACGTCCCATGATCGTATCCAATCTCGGATAGCAGCTGCCGCACGGGCATTCTCCCGGAATGATGCGGCTTAAGTCATGAGTACGGTAACGGATAAGCGGTGCTCCTTCCTTTACCAGCGTCGTTATGACTATTTCTCCCCACTCCCCGTCGGGCAGCGGCTTTAAGGTGACCGGATCTATGATCTCTATATAAAGATAATCATCCCAGTAATGCATTCCGGTATTATATTTGCAGTTTATTCCGATACCCGGACCGTATACTTCCGTAAGGCCGTAGATATCATAAAGCTCGATACCCAGGATATCCTGGATCCTTTTACGCATCTTCTCGCCCCATCTTTCGGAGCCGATAACGCCCTTTTTAAGCTTTATCTTGTTCTGGATCCCGCGCTTTTCGATCTCTTCCGCCAGGAGCAGCGCATAGGAAGATGTTGAGCAAAGGACGGTAGTTTCCATATCCTGCATCATCTGCAGCTGTTTTTCCGTATTACCCGGTCCCATCGGAACGACCATCGCTCCCAGTTTTTCGGCGCCGTTCTGGAAACCGATACCGGCTGTCCAGAGCCCGTATCCCGGAGTGATCTGTATCCTGTCATTTTTTGTAATGCCGGCGTATTCATAGCATCTGGCGAACATTATTGCCCAGTCTTCCACATCCTTTGCGGTATAGGGAATAATAACCGGCAGGCCTGTGGTTCCTGAGGACGAATGGATCCTGACTATCTTCTCTTCAGGTGCAGTCATAAGTCCAAGAGGATAGGCGTCTCTTAAATCGCTTTTTTCCGAGAACGGCAGATTCTCAAAATCAGCCTGATTTTTTATTCCGGAGATGCCGGCCTCTTCAAGCTTCTTTCCATAAAAGCTTCCGGCGTTCACCAGAGCGTCTATCTGTTTGTTTACCAGCTCTATCTGTCTTTCCGATATCTGCATTATGACCCTTCCCCCTTTTTTATTTGTTTCCGTAATAGTCAAGTGCTCTGAAATTGAGTTCATGGAACTTTTCCGGCACCTTTTCAATTATGGCGTTCTTTATATCTTTCTTTTCAAGGCCAAGAGCTCCGCTTGAAACGGCAGCTCCAAGCATTATTATGTTCAGGACCTTCGCAGAGCCAAGCTCCTTTACGGCTTTATCCGTATCTATCACGAACAGATTTTTTACGTTTTTCTGAAGATAAGCTATCATATCCGCGCCGCTGTAGCTGCCGCCCGTAAGCGATGCCGTTACAGGCATTACCTCCCGGCTGCTTACGATGACCTGACCGTCAGGCTTTAAATAAGGCAGCATGCGCACCGTTTCTCCCGGTTCGAATCCCAGTATAATGTCGGCAGTGCCTTTGGCGATCATCGGACTGTAGATATCATCTCCCATGCGCAGGTGTGAAAACACGCTGCCTCCTCTTTGAGCCATGCCGATGGTCTCGGCGCTCATCACGGGGATATCCTTTGCCATCGCGGCCGCTGAGATCAGCTTAGACGCAAGCACCGTTCCCTGTCCGCCGACGCCGCATAAAACGATATTCTTATTCATTGGCGCCTCCCGTCTTCTGTGCTTTCTCCGATCCGCAGTCTCCATTGCAGGGCTTTTTTATTGCATCCATCGAACAGATCTGGCTGCAGAGCGTGCAGCCTGTGCACTGACTTTCATCTATAACTGCTTTGCCGTCCCTCATACTCAGGGCAGGGCAGCCGATTTCTTTTATGCATTTCTGACAGCCTATGCAGGAAGAAACATCTACATGCAAAGGTTTTTCCGGTTTTACTATGGCAACGCAGGGGTATTCGAAGATTATCGCTTTTACGCCCGGCTCGTCAGCCACCTTTTTCACTGTATCTACAGCTTTTTCAAGCTCCATCGGGTTTACATGCTCCACGACAGTAAGCCCGCAGCCGCGCAGAACGGCATCTATGCTTACCTTGTCCACGACCTGTCCCATCATCGTGTGTCCGGTACCCGGATGAGGCTGATGTCCGGTCATGGCCGTCGTTGAATTATCCAGCACCACCAGAGTCATATCGGCCTGATTATAAACAGCGTTGATTACTCCGGGTATCGCCGAAGCGAAAAATGTGGAATCCCCGACGAAAGCAAAGCATTTTGTTTCCGGATCCATATGGCCGACGCCCTGGGCGATCCCAAGTCCCGCGCCCATGCAAAGGCAGGTATCTACCATGTCAAGCGGCTGCGCATTTCCGAGCGTATAGCAGCCTATATCGCCGGCAAAGATGCATTTTCTGCCTTTCATCGCACGCTTGACGGCATAAAACGAAGCTCTGTGCGGGCATCCCGCGCAAAGCACAGGCGGACGCACCGGCAAAGGCGGAAGCTCTTTTTCTTCCGTTTTTTCTCTTTTTATACCAGTAAATTCCGCAAGCATTTCAAGGGCAATATCGCGGCTCAGTTCTCCTGCCACAGGTGAATGCCCGGTATGTTTTCCAAGTATTTTAGTCTTCAGACCATATTTTCCGCAGACATATATAAGTCCGTCCTCGATGACCGGGTCCAGTTCTTCCATGCAGAGCACTTCATCCAGGCCTTCAAGAAATTCCACGGCTTTTTTCTCCGGGAACGGATAAGGTGTGGATACCTTAAGAAGCCTCAGCCCGCTTAATTCTGCCCTGGCTTCCATGGCGTATGTAAAGCTTATGCCTCCGGCTGCAATGCCTTTCTTTGAAAGCTTTTCGTCGATTCCGGCATTCTCCGGAAAGATCCTGTTTCCGGCGTAAGCTGAGAATACATCCGCAAGTTCGTCATTTCTTGCGACGATCTTTTTGTGATTTGCGTTGGAGAGCTTCGGGAAGATGACCCATCTGTTAGTATCTTTAACAAAGCCTTCCGGTTTGTTCACGACGTATTCTTCAGGATCCCTGACTTCTATCGAGGCGTATCCATGGCTCACTCTCGTGGTCGAACGCATGAAAACAGGCGTCTGATATTTTTCGGAAAGCTCGAAGGCCTCTGCCATCATGTCGTAAGCTTCCTGAGCCGAAGAGGGATCGAAGCACGGCACTTTTGAGAAGGATGCGAAATGCCTTGTATCCTGCTCGGTCTGGGATGAGATAGGTCCCGGATCGTCCGCTACCAGTACGACCATACCGCCTTTTACGCCAATATATTCCACGCACATGAGCGGATCCGATGCGACGTTAAGTCCCATCTGTTTCATGGTCACCATGACCCTCGCGCCTGAGTAAGCTGCGCCTGCAGCCACTTCCATTGCGGCCTTTTCATTTACCGACCATTCTACGTAAACGTTTCCGGTATTTTTCTTCGCAACTGTTTCCAGCACTTCCGTGGAAGGAGTTCCGGGGTAGCCGCATACCAGATCAACGCCTGCCGCAAGTGCGCCAAGAGCTATCGCTTCGTTTCCCATTAAAAATTCTTTATGCATTTATTTCTGCTCCCGGGTCATATTTCATGACCTTTTAAGTTTTACTTTATATAATGGATCCTGTCGGGATCAAATCTGTCCTGCTGCTGTTTTTCCTTAAGCGGGTGCCCGACGGCGATCAGCGCAAATGATGTGAGACCCTCCTTTATATCGATGATCTCGTTCACGCATTCCATTCTGTCCTCGTGCGGAGCGATGCCCATCCAGCAGGCGCCAAGTCCCAGCTCGTCCGCCTCCAGAAGCAGATTCTCCACTGACGCCGACATGTCGATATTCACATATTCCGGAACCGGACTGTCCTTTCTCGAACACGCTACGAAAACCAGCGGTGCATCGGCGCTGAAGCCGGTAAACTGAGTAGCGTGCGAAAGCTTCTCGATCACGGCCTTATCCGTTACGACATAGTATTCCCACGGCTGCTGGTTGTGCGCCGACGGAGCGGCCATGGCGGCCCTGAGCATCAGCTCGATCTGCTCTGCACTCACCGCTTCATCCGTATACCGTCTCACACTCGTTCTGTGAAATATTGCATTCATTACATTCACCTTTACTTTTCTTCTTTCGGCAGTTTCAGGGCGATGTGGACTTCGTCAAGCTGCTTCTGATCGACCTCGGCCGGAGCGCCCATCATGACATCCTGCGCATTCTTGTTCATCGGGAACGGAATTACCTCGCGGATGCTCTCTTCTCCAAGCATGAGCATGACCATTCTGTCCACGCCTGGAGCGATGCCTGCATGAGGCGGAGCACCATAGCAGAATGCATTATACATAGCCGGGAACTTGGCTTTCACATCATCCTCGCCAAGTCCTACAAGCTCAAAGGCCTTGACCATGATCTCAGGCGAATGGTTTCTGACCGCTCCAGAAGAAAGCTCAACGCCGTTGCAGACCAGATCATACTGATAAGCAAGTATCTCCAGCGGATCCTTGTTTTCAAGAGCATCCATTCCGCCCTGCGGCATTGAGAACGGATTGTGGCAGAACTCCAGCTCTCCGGATTCCTCACCGATCTCATACATCGGGAAATCAACGATCCAGCAGAACTCGTAGCAATCCTTTTTCATATACTGATCGAAGGTATATCCGATCTGTTTTCTGAGAACGCCTGCGGCCTTCACGGCAGCCTTGCCGGCTGTAAGGCCTACGAAATCGCCCGGCTTAAGGCCTAAAGCAGCAACCACCTGATCCTTTACAGGAGCGATGAATTTGCTTACGCCGCCGACGAGCTCGCCCTTTTCATCCAGTCTGAACCAGTATGCCTTTTCTCCTGACTCGACTTCCACCTTCGCGCACATCGCATCGATCTGCTTTCTCGTACCATTGAAATCGCTGGCAACGATCGCTTTGACCTTATTTCCGTTGAACGGTCCGAACTCATTTTCCGTAAGCAGGTCCGTAGCATCCTGTATAACAAGCGAAATACGCAGATCCGGCTTGTCGGAGCCGTACTTTTCCATTGCCTCAAGGTAAGGGATGCGAACGAACGGAGCCTGTGAAGCCTCTTTGTATTTACCGTATTTTGAGAATACCGGCGGCAGCACTTCTTCAAGCACTGCGAAAACATCTTCCTGATCGGCGAAAGCCATTTCCATATCCAGCTGATAGAACTCACCCGGAGATCTGTCCGCTCTGGCGTCCTCATCTCTGAAGCACGGAGCGATCTGGAAGTATCTGTCGAAGCCCGAAGCCATTAACAGCTGTTTGAACTGCTGCGGAGCCTGAGGAAGCGCATAGAATTTCCCTGGATGATTTCTTGCCGGAACAAGATAATCCCTTGCGCCCTCAGGAGACGAGCAGGTAAGGATCGGCGTCGTGATCTCCATAAAGCCCAGTTCAGTCATTCGATTTCTGAGCTCTGATACGATCTTGCTTCTTGTGACCATGTTCGCCTTGACTGCCGGATTGCGCAGATCCAGATATCTGTATTTAAGTCTGGTATCCTCGCTGGCATCCTTTGAGAAATTGATCTGGAACGGCAGCTCGTTGTAAATGCAGTTTCCGAGGAGTTCGATCTTCGTCGGAACGACCTCGATCTCTCCTGTCTCTATCTTATTGTTTTTATTGCTTCGCTCGCGCACGATACCGGTAACTGCAAGCGTTGACTCGCAGTTGATTCCTTTTATCTGCGCCATCATTTCTTCATCTTCTATGACCACCTGGGTGATCCCGTAAAAATCTCGAAGCAGCATGAAGCCCAGGTTCTTGCTGACTTCCCTTATGTTCTCAAACCATCCACAAAGCTTTACTTCTTTTCCAGCGTCGGCAAGTCTTAACTCACCGCAAGTATGTGTTCTGTTCTGCACCTTTCGCACCTCTTATATTTATAAAAATGATCTTTAATTATACAGCGTTTTCAATGCGGTTTTCAGCACCATTTAAGCAGTCTCTCTCTGGCCATCTCCTCGCCCAGCACATGGGTGACTTCCCAGATATCCGGGGCGTTGGACCGTCCGGTAAGCGCTACGCGGAGCATATTCGTTATATGTACGATGCTGCCCTTGTAAGCGTCGGGATTTTTCTTGAAATCCTTCGGCTTCACCGCGAAACCGAATTCCTCTGTAAGCTCCTTGACCTTTCCGAACCATGTGGACGAATCGTCATTATAGTCCGTCACTTCAAGATAGCGGTTGAAAAATGCCTTGACCATATCCGAGTCGCACTGCTCCGGCATATCGTCTTCGATCTTAAAGGTCTCATCGTAATAAAAGCTCATGAATTCGCAGGCCTGCTTCCAGGTCTCGATATCGCGCCTGGACTTTTCTCCGCCGCGGCCTACCGCCAGAGCTGCAAGCGTGCGGTCCTTATATTTTTCAAGGAGGGAAGCGAACTCTTCATTGTACTGTCTGCACCATCCGTACCACTTTTCGTAGACCTCTTCGGCCGTCATCGCGCAGATAACGTTCTTAGAAACATCGCGCAGCTTGTCCAGATCCACCAGCGCTCCGGAATTTGACATTTTTTCCAGAGAATAGGGGAATTCGTGGTAATCCACTCCGGGATTGGCCATCCTCCACTCTTCGTAATTCGAATTGAGGATGGTAAGCAGGAATTCCCATACTGCATCCTTGGAAATACCCTCCTCCTGATAATACGCCAGCGCCAGCTCGGGATCTTTCCTCTTGGAAAGCTTTCTCTTGCTGTTCCCGTCTATCTTCATGAGGGTAGCGGTATGGCAATACAAAGGTTTTTCCCAGCCGAGGATATCGAAAAGTTCGATATGTATAGGCAGGGAGGGTATCCACTCTTCGCCTCTTATTACATGCGTCGTGCGCATGAAATGGTCGTCGCAGACATGGGCGAAATGATATGTGGGGATCCCGTCGCTCTTAAGTATGATGAAATCCAGGAAGTTCCTTGGCATTTCGAGTTTTCCGCGGATAGCATCGTCAACGGTGATGCGGTCGGAATTGAGCTCGCCCCTGTATCTGAGTACCCATTCCTCGCCTGCTGCTATTTTCGCTTTGATCTCATCAAGGCTAAGGCTTCTCATCTTCTCGGCATACTTGCCGTAGATACCCAGATCCGCCTTGTTTGCGGTCTGCTCTTCGCGGATCGCAGCTACTTCTTCCTCAGTAAGGAAACAGGGGTATGCCTTGCCCTGCTGAACGATCCATTTCGCGATGGTCTGGTATATTTCCTTTCTCTGTCTCTGCCTGTAGGGGCCATAGTTTCCCTTGTCGCCGTCCACAACAGCGCCTTCGTCAAAATATACGTCATAATAAGACATGGCGTTTATGACGGTCTCGACCGCTCCGGGCACCTCTCTTTTGCTGTCCGTATCTTCTATCCTGAGGAAGATCACTCCGCCGGACTGATGCGCAAGTCTCTCGCCTATCAGCGCATTATAAAGGTTTCCGAGATGTACAAAACCGGTCGGGCTTGGTCCTATACGTGTAACGACGGCTCCCTCCGGAAGATCCCTCATCGGGAATCTTTCTTCCATGTCTTCCCTGGTCGTATGTATATCGGGGAACAGAACATCTGCAAGTTCGTTGTAATTCATAAAGCTTTCTCTCCTGGTTACGTTTTTATTTAAAAGATTTATCTGTAAAAGCGATACTTAAAAGTGCATTCTTACCGTTCCGGGATCTCCTATGGTATATCCGCCAAGCGCCTCCAGACGTTTCCTGAAAGCATCGCTTTTGAGAACCTCTATCAGCTTCTGCACCATCGGCGTTTCCCAGGCGTAATCCGGTATCAGAAGGTCATACTGCTCGGTGCAGACAGGTATGAAATCCAGATCATACAACATTGCCGCCGAATAGATGCCCATTCCCGCGTCGGCGGAATCCGAAGCGATCTGCGCCGCAACAGAGGTGTGTGTGAATTCCTCTCTGTCATAACCGTATATTTTTCCGGTATCTATATTCTCTTTCTTGCAAAGATAATCGATAAGGATCCTTGTTCCGGAGCCTTTCTGGCGGTTTACATAACGAAGGCCTTCTCTTTGCAGATCAGCAACTCCCTTTATTCCTTTAGGATTTCCTTTCTGTATCATAAGGCCCTGCGTACGGCCTACGCATTCTACCAGGCGCACTCCGCCGTTCGGGAAATACTTGCGTATAAAGGAAGTGTTGTAGGTTCCGTCAGCTTCATCAAGCAGATGGACTCCGCCAAGGTGGGCTTCCCCTCTTCTGGCTGCCATTATACCGCCCATCGATCCCACATGTGATGAGCTTAAATTCATTTCGGGATCGGCCGTATGTATAAGATCGGAAAGCTCGTCCATGAGCGGATCGTGGCTTCCGATAACTACTATCGTATTCTGCAGTTCATGCTCTGGCTTCAGAAGACGCACGGTGACTTCACTTCCTGCTTCATATCCTTCGAGGCCCTGTGGAACTGCCATTATTCCGTCTGCCTTCATGAAGGAGGATACGACGCCTGCGCCTCTGTTCAGCGGAGAAGCCACATATTTTCCGTCTACGCATCCGACGCGGACACGGACGAATTCCTCGTATTTAAGCCCGGATATTACAGGACGGCTTAAGATCGCCTTGATCTCTTCCGAATGTCCCTTCGGTTGATTGAACCAGGCGTCAAGTACAGGCTTTAACAGCTGGTCCACAACGATTATTCCGGATACGGGGTATCCGGGAACGCCTATTACCGGCTTGCTTCCGCACGCGCCTAAGATCGCAGGCTTGCCCGGTTTTATGGCTATACCATGGCAGAAGACTTCTCCAAGCTCTCCAATTATCGCGCTCGAATAATCCTCACGGCCTGCTGAGGATCCTGCGTTGACCAGCACGATATCGCATTCCTTTAACGCCAGGGACAGCTCTTCCTTAAGAAGGTCCTTCTTATCCGGACAGATCGGATAAACTTTCGGCTCGGCTCCCCATTCCTTGACCATTGATGAAAATATCGTGGAATTGAACTCGAGTATATCTCCGGGAGCCGGATCTTCCTTCGGTTCTACGATCTCGTCTCCGGTCGGGATGATCCCGATCACCGGCGGGCAGATAACTTCTGCCTTAAGGACTCCTCCGGCGATCATGGCTCCTGCCGCCGCGGGAGTAATACGCGTATAAGCCGGAAGTATCATTTCGCCTGCGCAGATATCTTCACCGATCTGCCTTATATTCTGCCACGGAGCAGCGGAAACATGCAGACGGACATTTCCGTCTTCCAGATTAACGACATCTTCGATCATGACCACGGCGTCGCAGCCGTCCGGAAGCGGGTCGCCCGTATCTACGACCGTATATTGCTCCGGCGTCAATGTTACGGGAGTGGTTTCGCCAGCTCCGAAAGTATCGGAAGCTTTTACAGCTATCCCGTCCATGGCGCTTGCGTGATAATGCGGTGCGCAGATATGCGCGTAGACCGGTGCCGCAGTTATCATTCCGCAGAGCTGAGCGACCGGTACGGTCCCGGTCTTATGAGCGAACCCGTGTTCCGCTAAAAATGACATGTATCCGTCCCGCGCCTCTTCTAGCGGGATATTGGTCAGATACTGAAAGCCCATACTACATCCTCTCCTCAGAAAAAACTTTTATAACGCTACCTTGCGGCAGTCCTTCACAATTCTTATCTATACAAAACCATCCGTCCGCCTCTGCAAGCACCGAGATAAGTCCCGACTTGCTGCGCAGAGGATGCGCAAATAATTTTCCTTCTCTTTCATAAAGCTTTGCGGAAACATATTCCGCCCGTCCGTGATTGGCGCTTATGTTCTCATCCAGAACAGCATCGACCGGACGGAAGCTAAGTTTTTCGCCGTTAAGAGCGGCCATCGCTTCGCGTACAAATATCCGCGTGATAAAATAAGCCGCTGCCGGATGTCCCGGGAGTCCGAATACCGGCTTTCCGCTCACCCTGCCGAGAATCGTGGGTTTCCCTGGCTTCATGGCGAGCCCGTGGAAAAGAATTTCTCCTTCAGATGAGATCACCCTCATGGCAGCATCTTTTTCCCCTACGGAGCTTCCTCCGGAGATCAGGACCATATCACATTCTGAAACAGCCTTTTTCAGGCACTCCCGAAGCAGTTCGTCGTTATCTTTTATGATCCCGTAGATGACGGGTTCGAATCCCGTCTCCCGCATCATGGCAGCAAGCATGCTGGAATTTACATCGCGGATCTGTCCGGGTCCCGGCACAGCATCTGCGTTTACAAGCTCATCTCCGGTAGAAATAATCGCTGCTTTAAGCCGGCAGGCGGCGGTCACTTCCGTGATGCCCATGGCTGCCAGCGCGCCGGTATCCCCTGCGCCGATGCGCTTTCCGGCCTCCAGGACCGGCTTTCCGGGATATACGTCGTCGCCGCGGAATATAAGGTTGTTTCCCGGCGCCGCGCTTTTAAGTATGCCTATGGTGCCGTCGCCATAATCCTCGGTATATTCCACCATTACCACAGAGTCGGCTCCTTCCGGAAGCGCCCCGCCTGTGGGGATAGCCGCACATGTCCCCGCGCCGACCTTGAATGAAGGTTTCTGGCCCATCAATACTTCTCCGACGCGCGTAAGCATGGCCGGCAGAGCTTCCGAACAGCCGAAGGTGTCCGATGCCAGCACAGCAAAACCGTCCACCGTAGAACGATCGAAATCCGGAACGTACTCATTTGCGCAGATATTTTCAGCCAGGACACGGCCATAAGCCTCTGATAAGGGCACTTTTTCTGTCCTTACATTTCCTGAAAATTCCTTTTTTATCAGAGCTATCGCCTCTTCCGGCGCCAATACGTTTAACATTATACATCCTTCCGCAAATACTCCGCCGCTTCCTTCCCGGCCTTCAGACCGTCCCGCACGACGCCGTCCACTATTTCATGTACGAAATCGCTGTTTCCGGAATATGCCAGCCAGTCAGGGGCGCAGCCGTTTTCATAAAGACCGGCCGCAAGTGTCTTCTCGGGGATCAGTCCCAGAGCGGTTATAAGTGTATCACATGGTATAAATTCACGCCGCCCGTCATCCAGATGCTTCACGGTCACTCCGGTAAGATGCGGATATCCGTGAACTTCGTCTACAGTTGCTTTAGTGATCACGGGAATGTGATTTGCTTCTATATATCTATGCTGATTGCGGGCAAGCCCGCCCATTTTTTCTTTCTGTTCGATTACGGCAACCGGCGTTTTCCCTAGCTCTGCAAATCTTCCGGCCATTACAAGGCCGATATCGCCGCTTCCGAGAATAACTATGCGCTCTCCGATGTCGGCATTTTTCAGATTCACCAGCTGTTGTGCCAGGCCTGCGCTAAGCACGCCTGCCGGCCTCGTTCCCGCAACAGGTATGGAATAAAAACTCTTTTCTCTGCAGCCGGCTGCAATGATCAGATAGCGGAATGATATCTTTTCCGGGCCGTTTTTGGAGTAAAGCACGGCCGTACGGTCCCGCGAGATCCCGTTTACCATTGTTTCCATCTGCAGATCGATATGCGAAGGCATATCTTTAAGTAATTCTGCAAGGAACTCCGGCCCTGTCATTTCCCTGCCGTACATGCTCAGACCGAATCCTCTGTGGAGGCATTGCGGCAGGATACCTCCCGGACAGGTAAGCGCATCGGCGATGACTATTTCAGATATCCCTTCACGGGCGGCTCCTATCGCGCAGGAAAGACCTGCGGCTCCGGCTCCGACGATCAGAAGCTCCGTGCTAATCATGGCATTCCTCCAGTACCTGTTCAAGGGATCTCCCGGTTTCTTCGGCAAGTATCTCAGCCGTTCTCGCAGTGCAGAAATCTCCCTGGCATTGCCCCATAGACGTATGACACCTGCGCTTGATACCGTCCAGTGTGGACGCCCCGGCGTGGATGGCGTTTCTTATCTCCGCCTCTGTTACCATTTCGCAGCGACAGACGATCTTCCCATAGCCCGGATCCTCTTTTACCAGCGCTTCATGTTCTTCAGGCGTCATCCCGGACACCCGCACCGGCGCCGGCCTTACCGGATCAAAGTCTTTATTTATCTGCAGGCCGCCCAACTGCTCATTTGCAAAATCCGCCGCGAGGTCGCCAAGACGCTTCGCGCAGGTGAACCCCGGCGTTTTGATCCCGACAAAACTGAGCACGCCCGTGTCTTTAAGTATTGCAAAACTGTTTATCGATTCCCTGCTGCGTACGAAACGTCCGTCTTTTTCTTCCGTATAGTATGGTCCCGGCCGGACTGCCGAAAAATAACGTATGACGTCGCTACCGTCCAGCCCCGGCAGGATCTCCCTGCCCTGTTGTAAAAGCTCGCGTATTCCTTCCGCAGTGCAGATGGATTCATGACCTTTTGTTTTATTTTTATACGGGCCTTCGATCAGTAGATTCCCGTCCACTGTCGGGACTGCCGTGATACCCTTTTTCCGGTCTTCGTGCTCCGTAAAGATCACATGATTTACAAAGCCGCGGCTCGACCTCCCGAAGACTGCATAATCGGTCGTGGAGGTCATGATCCTGACCTTCGGTGCAAACAGCATTTCACGTATTTTATCTGCAAAAAGCCCAGCGCAATTGATGATACAGCGGGCGAATATGGTGTTTTTATCTGTTATCAGTTCAAAGCCGCCGTCTCTTTGACGTATGTCAAGGACCTCTGTCCTTAAAAAGAATTCTGCTCCGGCTGCCCTGGCGTTTTCAAACGCCGCTATTCCCAGTTCCCAGGGATCGGCCGTGCCGGAGTTTTCGGAATACATGCCCATCCGTACAGAGGGAGATATATTCGGCTCAAGCGAACGCACCTCGTCGGAGGTAAGGAGTTTTAAGGCTTTTACGCCATTCTCAAGGCCCTGAACATATTTTTCCCGTATCGATGCTTCTCCCTCCGGTCCCGAACATACGATGATCGATCCGCAGCGCGAATAGCTCACTCCAAGCTCCTCGCAAAGTGCTGGAAACTCTTCCGCGGCAGGAACACACAGCGCAGCCTTAAGCGTACCCGGATATACATCATATCCGCTGTATACCACAGCCGAATTGGCCTTGCTTATTCCTCCGCATACATCGAACTGTTTTTCGATTACACAAACATTACACCGGCAGCGCATCAGGCTCCTGGCAGTGAATGTGCCGAGAAGTCCCGCTCCGATGATCGCAACATCATATGTATTCGCCATGATATGCTCCGGTCCAGTGCACTTCAAGCGGCCGGTTCCAAATTTTTCCGATACCGACCCATTATTTTTCCAGTTTATCATTTATTAATCCTGTTATCAACACAAGATTATATACCGGTCCCGTCAGAATAATTCAAGGGGCATTTTCGTTATTCAGTAAAAGGGACGGTTTTTTATCACCCATTTGCGGGTGACAAAAACCGTCCCCTGTCACAAAAACCGTCACCTTCCGTCAGGAGCAATAATTATCCTAAAATAGTACCGGATTTTACGGTTTGCGGCACGATGGGATCCGTACCCTCAAGGTATTCTTCCAGGTTGGTCAGACCGTCGCCATCCATGTCATTACCGGAAATATCGGTTCCATCCTTCGGCCATAAGTGGTACTGATTCATAAACCAGTCCGGAATGCCGTCGCCGTCACGGTCTGCTTCGCCGGCCCGTACCACGGTGGAACTGACGGCAGATCTGCTTCCGTCCTCC
>CADBMM010000237.1 GCA_902795795.1 uncultured Lachnospiraceae bacterium
CCATTAAATCAGGCGCTGATCTCGTGTCCATGAGCATACACAAGACAGCCGGAGCAATGACCCAGTGTTCCATGCTCCATTTTAAGGATAATGGCTTTGTCGATCCTATACGGGCCGAAAAGGCACTTATAATGTTGATGAGTACCAGCCCGTCTTATGTTTTCATGTCTTCTCTGGATGCGGCCAGAAAACAGCTTGCGCTTCATGGAGAAGAAATGACAGACCGGGCAGTTGAGTTATCGCTTCTTTTAAGAAACAAGCTTCAGGCCATACCAGGCATCTCCGTATTTGGCGGTTCAGATGAAGAAGAGCTTAAGAAAAATAATATAGATATTACCCGCGTCACATTTTCAGCTGCTGCTTCCGGCATGAGCGGAACCAGGCTTAAAGAAACACTTTTTAATGAAAGCTGTATCAGTCTTGAAATGGCAGATGCGTTAAATGCTGTAGCTGTTATTACCTTTGCCAATGACGCAGAAGATATAGACCGGCTTGTATGCGCAGTAAAAAAAGCGCTTTCTTCGTTGCCGGGTGTGGAAAGACCTGCAGATTCCGCAGCTGCAGAAAAGTCTGTAGCCTCGGCGGCCGCAGAGATGAAAATGCTTCCAAGAGACGCTTATTTTGCAAAAGGAGAGTATATTCCGATCTGCGAAGCTAAAGACAGGATCAGTAAAGTCATCATCTGTCCATATCCACCTGGCATTCCTTTGGTGAATCCTGGAGAAATAATGACAGAGGGCATCATAAAACAGCTGCTTCACTGTATGGAACATGATATCCCGGTGCATGGGATCTCTGATGACGGTATGACAGAAGTAGTAAGGTGAAGGTGACGGAGAGGCGATAACGAAAAAGGAATCGGAGCTTCGGTCTGGCAATAGCGGAATATAAGAGAAATATGAAACACACAGCAAATGATAAAAAGTCCCGTGGTATCTTCGGGAAGGTCCTGCTGGTTATCGCAGCAGTGATCTTTATTGCCATATTGGAATGGGGAAAACACACTCTGGCCGGCTGGATCCTGACGGCAGCCCTGGTCGCGGCATATATAATACTCCGGGTCAAAGTACTTAATGGGAAACGCAGACTTGTCCGTTTTGGCGGATGGCTGTGTTTTATTGCATTTTTTGCGGTGATCCTTCTGATCTCCTGGCCGCCGGTACACGCCGTGCCTGCAGTTTCAGGTAAGAGCGCCGGGGTCACGGATGTTATACATACAGCAAATGGAGACCTGACCGGAGTACTGACCGAAGACGGTGAGGTTGAAGTATATGCGGGCATTCCTTATGCCAAGCCGCCGGTAGGAAACTTAAGGTGGCGTGAGCCGGAGCCGGCGGAGCCATGGGAAGGCGTGCTGGCAGCAGATCATTTTGCTCCAATGTCCATGCAGACTCAGAGTCTGCCCATCTATAATTCCCTCAGGCAGATCATAGGATTTCATGATTACAAATGGTTTGATTTCTCAGACAACTACCGCGAACCGGTCAGTGAGGATTCTTTATATCTGAATATCTGGAAACCGGCCGGAGA
The DNA here is from genome assembly GCA_902795795.1 of uncultured Lachnospiraceae bacterium. Lineage (GTDB taxonomy): Bacteria > Bacillota > Clostridia > Lachnospirales > Lachnospiraceae > Alectryocaccobium. The sequence goes on from CADBMM010000237.1 coordinate 1,531, forward strand.
TGTTAAGGACTGTCCAGTGCTTGTCTATGTGCATGGCGGATCCTTGCAGACCGGGCAGCCCTGGTATCAGGATTATGCGGGAGAAGGTCTTGCAAGAGAAGGAGTGATCGTCGTCAACATGGCATACCGCCTCGGCATTTTCGGGTTCTTTGCGGACGAAGATCTTGCAGCGGAATCTCCGAATAATACGACAGGAAATTATGGTCTGCTGGATCAGATATTTGCGCTTCAGTGGGTACAGGATAATATCGATTCGTTTGGCGGGGATCCGAAAAATGTGACTCTTGCAGGAGAATCCGCAGGATCGGCCTGCATATCAGCACTGTGCACCTCTCCGCTTGCAAAAGGACTGTTCCGTCGTGTGGTCGGGGAAAGCTCCACAGTGACTGCGCCGCAGCCGGCGCATTCATTCCGTATGCTCGACGAAGCTTACGATGCGGGAGAAAATACAAAAGAACGTTTCGGAGCTGCTTCGGCAGAGGCGCTTCGCGAAGTACCGGCGGAAAAGCTTGCTGCTGAAATGTATTCGCATCATCACATAACAGTGGACGGGTACGTACTGGCAGAAACGCCTTACGAATCTTATGCAAAAGGCATCCATAACGAGGAGGCTCAGCTGCACGGATATAACCGTGAGGAGGCCGCTCCGTTCATCCTGTTTTCACAGGCAAATATGAAAAATTACGTACAGAAGATCAAGGAGTCATTTGACGAGCCGTATGCTTCCCGGATACTTGATCTGTACCCGGCATCAACGGATGAGGAAGCGAAGAGATACTGGGCAGACATCTACACAGCCGTACTGTTTTCATATGGACACTGGTGCTGGGAACGAGAGGCTCTGGAGAATGACATTCCCACGTATGTGTATCATTTCACGAAAGAAAATGGAAGACTCGGATCATGGCACAGCGGCGAAGAGGTCTATCTGTACGGGAACATCCCTGCGGATTCCAAATTGTATGATGAGGCGGACCGTGAGCTTAGCAGAATTATGCTGCAATACTACCGCAATTTCATAGCGACAGGCGATCCGAACGGAGAAGGACTGCCCAGGTGGGAGGCAAGTACAGGCGATGGAAAGGTGCAGGAACTCGGACTGCAGGTCGGGGAAGCCGATGCGCCGTATCAGGAGCTGTACGCGGTTTTGGATGAGATGTATCTGGAAAAGCAGTAATGAGAGGGTAGAGTTCTATGACGGCAGAGACCAAAAGAGTAAAAGGGGAAAATACAGAGCTTTTCGCGACCGCTCCGGTACCAAAAGCGATTTTATCGCTGGCCGTTCCAACAGTGATCAGTCAGCTGGTTTTTGTTATCTATAATATTGCCGATACATTTTTTATCGGTCAGCTCGGAGACCCGGATCAGGTGGCTGCAGCTACGATCGCGCTGCCGTTCTTTATTTTCGGCGCAGCCTTCTCGAACCTTTTCGGCATAGGAGGCTCCGGCGTTATAGCCAGGAACCTTGGTATCGGAAACGCCGAACGGGCAAAAAAGGTCGCGTCGTTCTGCCTTTGGACAGCTCTGGGTCTGGCGATCGTCTACAGTATCTTCATGTCGATCTTCCATACGGGGATCTTTTATGCGCTCGGAGCAAATAAAGCCAGTTTCGGTTATTGTGAAGAGTACGTATTCTGGACGATAGAACTTGGAACGCCGATAGCGATCTTCGGACTGACATTTGCCCATCTGTTTCGTTCTGAAGGCTATTCAAAACAGGCAGGCTTCGGATCGGCTGCAGGCGGGATCATAAATATCATTCTTGATCCGATATTTATTTTCGGCCTCGATATGGAGATCGTAGGTGCGGCGATCGCAACTTTCTTATCGCATGTCTTCGTTGTGGCATACTTTATTATTCTTTACATCCGGAAAAGAAAGAAGATGACGATCGATATTTCCCCGCGATATTATTCCGGGAAAGACAAGATCCTTTCCGACGTCATTACGGTCGGACTCCCGAGCTTTCTTATGTCATTCCTTGCAGCTGCATCAAATGCCATGACGACTCATCTTATGGGCGTATACAGTAATGAAGCTATTGCCGGGATGGGTATCGCGAAAAAGATCGATTCGATCGCGTTCGGTATCTCACAGGGTATGGCGCAGGGCGTTCTTCCGCTTATCGCCTTTAATTTCGGTTCAGGTAATAAAGAGAGAATGAACAAGGTTATCAGGACAGCGTTTTTATATACGGTCGTGATCGGCCTGGGCGGACTGGCATTTTTGTTCTTCGGCGCTGTTCCTCTCTC
>CADBMM010000238.1 GCA_902795795.1 uncultured Lachnospiraceae bacterium
ATTGAACCGCCGTGTACCGAACGGTACGCACGGTGGTGTGAGAGGTCGGAAATTCCTCAGTCAGAGGAATTTCCTCCTACTCGATTACCTGATATAGCAGTTTATAGAACATGGAGGAATTAATGAGCATTTTTTCAGTATTCACGTTACTCGGCGGACTGGCGTTCTTCATATACGGCATGAATCAGATGTCGCACAGCCTGGAGATCATTGCAGGCGAAAAGATGGAGGCCATAATCAACAAGCTTACAGGCAACCGCATTCTTGGGCTTCTACTCGGATGTGTTATTACGGTGGCGATCCAAAGCTCGTCGGCCGTGACGGTCATGCTTGTCGGTCTTGTCAATTCAGGGCTTATGGATCTGGGCAACACCGTCGGGGTGATAATGGGGTCAAATATCGGAACTACAGTTACCGCCTGGATCATGAGCCTTATCGGTGTTTCGAGCGATAATATCTTTATACAGATGCTCAAGCCCGAATCTTTTTCACCGCTGCTGGCGTTTATCGGCATCGTTCTTATTATGATAGCGAAGCTTCCGAAAAGAAAAGAGATCGGAAACGCTTTTGTCGGCTTTGCGGTTCTTATGTTCGGCATGACGCTGATGAGCGGTTCAGTTGCTCCGCTTGCCGACAGCCCGGTATTTACGCAGATGCTGACCGCATTTAGAAATCCGCTGCTGGGCGTGCTCGTAGGATTGGTCGTAACGGCCGTTATACAGAGTTCCGCGGCGAGCGTCGGTATGCTGCAGGCGTTGTCCATGACCGGAGGCATAACATACGGAATAGCGATCCCCATAATTATGGGTCAGAATATCGGAACCTGCGCGACAGCCATTCTTTCCAGTATTGGAGTAAGCAGAAACGCAAAAAGGGTAGCTGCGATCCATCTGTCATTCAACCTCATCGGTACCGCAGTATTCATGATCATCTATTATGTGATCCATTCATTACTGGAGGCATCATTCCTTGATCTGCCGGTATCACCTGTAGAAATAGCCATATGCCATAGTGTTTTCAATATATCGACTACGATCCTTCTGCTTCCGTTTTCAAAGTTCCTTGTCAGAATTGCGGAAGGTGTTATCAAGGAAGAAGCTGTGCCGCAGATCGCTTTTCTTGATGAGAGGCTTTTCAATACTCCTGCTGTTGCGGTAGGAAAATGTGATGGTTTCACGAACGAAATGGCAAGATCAGCGCATTCTGCAGTCAATAAGGCAATTGATAACTATTTTAACTGTGAAGAAGAAAGTGTGCGTGCGGTAGAGGAGCTCGAAGACCTGGTAGATATCTATGAAGACCGGTTGGGAACTTATCTTATAAAGCTGTCCGGGATCAAGAATACACAAAGGGACAAGCGCAGGATCGCAAAGATGCTGCATTCCATAGGAGACTGGGAGCGTATAAGCGATCTGGCGCGTGACCTGACAGAGAGCGCTGCGGAACTTAAAGAGAAAAAACTTGAGATATCTGAGCAGGCGAAGATAGAGCTCGGCACGCTTTCGAGAGCAATTTCAGAGGTCGTATCAATAACGACAGACGCCTTTGTCAATTCTGATACAGAGCTTGCCAGAAGGGTGGAGCCGCTTGAGGAGGTCATTGATATGCTGGTGGCAAGATGCAGGGAAAATCATATAGGCAGGCTTCAGGAAGGCGAATGCACGCTCGAGCGCGGATTCGTTCTTGCCGACACATTGACAAGTTATGAAAGGATATCCGATCACTGCTCGAATATCGCCATAGCCGTGCTGGAAGAAGGCACGGAGAAATTTAACCCGCATGAATACATGCATCAGGTCAAATCGGGAGATGATCCTGTTTTTCAGAAGCTTTTTGACGAGTATCAGACACATTATATGGCAGAATTTTCAGCATGACGGGAAATTGATATGAAGATATTAGCTTTGGTTTTGTTTGCTTTAATGTATGTGCTTATGATCGCAAAACCGAAATACAGGCCTTTTTACGCCCTGACGGTGGCAGCGGTCTTTCTGATCGTGGGTATTTTGCCCGTTGGCAGGCTTGCGGCAACTATCAACTGGAATGTTTTGATGATGATATCGGGAACAATGATCATCGTTTATTATTTCATTGATTCCCGTATGCCGAACCTTTTGGCGGATATCCTGCTGGCCAGATCCAAAAATGTCATGTGGGTGACCGTGCTGATGTCGCTTTTTTCAGGCGTGATCTCGGCGTTTATTGATAATGTCGCTACGGTACTGATGGTCGCTCCCGTAGGAATGGTGATCTGTAAAAAGCTGAATATGAGCCCTGTAGGGATGATCCTGTCTATTGCGGTATCTTCAAATCTTCAGGGCGCAGCTACACTTGTCGGCGATACTACATCGATAATGCTGGGCGATTATGCTAACATGAATTTCATGAACTTCTTCTGGATGGAGGGACGGCCCGGAATCTTTTTCGCGGTGGAGCTGGGAGCTCTTGCCACTGTCCCTGTTATGATGTTTCTTTTCAGAAAAGACAAGGCGCCGGTCACATCAACAGAGAGAGCGGAGGTCACCAACTATGTGCCGACCGTTATGCTGATCCTTATGGTCGCTTTGCTTATAACTGCATCGTTTATTCCGAATACGCCGGCAGTGATAAACGGTATTATATGCTGCCTGCTGGCAATCGCTACTGTATTATTAGGATTCATGCGGGAGAAAAATACCGATAAGGCTGTTGCGGCCATTAAGAATCTGGGTTTTGAAACGCTGGGCCTCCTTGCAGGCCTGTTTATCGTGATAGGCGGACTGACAAATGTAGGCGTGATCGATGACTTTGCGGATCTGATCGTAAAATTCGGCGGGAACAATATCTTCCTGTTATATACGATAGTAGTCTGGGGTTCGGTGATCATTTCCGCGTTTGTCGATAACATTCCGTACGTGGCGACTATGCTGCCCGTTCTTACGGCTGTAACGACGACTCTTGGAATCGAACCGTATCTTCTGTATTTCGGGCTGCTGTCCGGCGCGACACTTGGAGGAAATATCACTCCTATCGGGGCGTCAGCCAATATTACTGCTGTCGGAATGCTCAGAAAAGAGGGGTATCAGGTGTCGTTTGCGCAGTTTATGCGGATAGGGGTTCCGTATACATTGGTAGCTGTAATGACAGGATATCTGTACTTCTGGTTTATTTGGAGATGATCACGGGTTCGAACCCCGTCCGTTGATAAAAGGATGGGCTTGAACTCATCATTCGATAAAAGAAAAGTACTGCGAAAACGCAGTACTTTTCTTTTATGGGACGGACGGGGCTCGAACCCGTGACCTCTCGCGTGTGAGGCGAACGCTCATCCCGGCTGAGCTACCGTCCCGGTCAACAGAGGGTATTGTAGCACAATTAAGATAATTGTGCCATATGAATGAACAAAAAATAAAAATAAACATTGAAGCGTGGTTTTTGTTGCCGTGTATATGAACGATAATATATAATTAAAAAGTAAACATGTTGTTTGCCGCAGCGTCCGATACAGACGCCGGCAGTAAGTAAATGTTTGTGCCGCCGGACTGCGGCGGAGGAATGGAGTAGAATATGTCATTCAAAGTTGTTGCAAGAGACCGCCTGAAACCCGAATGCAGGGAAGAAGCCCTCAAACTGATCGCAGAACTTATCGCGAAGACCAGACAGGAGCCGGGGAACATTTCTTATGTATATTGCAAGGATACCAAGGATCCTGACTATTACGCAATGATCGAAGAGTGGAAGGATCAGGAAGCGCTGGAGGCTCATATGCAGAGCGAGCACTTTAATTATTACATTCCGAAACTTTCACAGATGATGGCCGAGCCTTCACGTCTGGAAGTATATGAGGAGCTCGTAAAGTAATACGCAGCTGCCGCGGGTTTTCGAAAATTATTAAAAATATATCTTGTAGATACGGAATCTTATTGATATAATAAGTTCCGTTGGAGACGTAGCTCAGCTGGGAGAGCAACTGCTTGACGTGTAGTAGGTCACAGGTTCGAGTCCTGCCGTCTCCATTTATTCTG
>CADBMM010000239.1 GCA_902795795.1 uncultured Lachnospiraceae bacterium
ATGCCCAGAAGCGTACTTCACAGCCCGCTTTAATCGATCGGAAAGGAGAAAAAAATGGCACAGTATACATTTTCATATGTCAGAAGTGAATACGACCGTATTCCCTGGCAGTTAAAAAAGACACTTGACCAGATCCTTGCCGATTCCAAAGCAGATGAGGAGACCAAAAAGCTTGTTTCCGACGTCTGCCTGGCAGTTGAAGAAGCAGTTGCAAACCTTGCTCTCTATGCACAGGATCAGCTTGTTGTCCGTTGAGCACTTTGGTGATATAATATAATAACAGGTTACGTTACAGGATATGTGCACGTCACATATCCTGTAATCTTAAGTAGCAGCCGTATTGTATGCTGATACGGCAGCTCTTCAAATATCAGGAAATATCCATACATTCGAAGGAGGCAGCTATGCCGCAGACATTTACATTTGAAAAACTCTCAAAGGACAACATCAAGGAAAGCTCAGTAATCGTTTATAAAGCTTTCAACAAGTATTCCGCAGAAAAAAATGAACCGTCCATTCCCGATCCCTCGATCGTTGAAGGACGTTTGACCGAATACGGAAACGACACAGGTATCCCCTCCAGGTTTTTCGGAGGTTATGTCGACGGCAAGCAGGTCGCTTTCATGATGATCCGTAAGCTCGGCATGGACGACGAGTCCTGGGAGATCCAGATGCTCAGCGTCGATCCGGAATATCAGCAGCAGGGTTACGGCCGTAAAATGATCGAGAACGCTCTCGTAGAGATCCTTGCCCTTAAAGGTGTGCTTGCCCTTTGCGCAGTTACCGAAAATAACGATGTCGCGCTTAAGCTTTTTGCCGATGCCGGCTTCGAATGTGAGGCCTCAGGCATTCTGATCGCCGAAAACATGTCTATCTGGATGCTCAGAAAAGATATGAAGAACCAGATGGCCGAAGAAGCCGCCAGAGCAGAGCGTGAAGCTGAAGAAAAAGCGCTTGAAGGCACAGAGGAAATCAAGATCACAATGTGATAAGAAAGTCTTTTACTATGATACCTAGTCTCAGAACTCCAAAACAAAGAATAGAACTTCCCTCCGGCACGGCGTTTTTCAATGACTTCGCGAATACGCTGCACATGAACCGCGGCGAAAACGAGTCCTACGGCCTCGCTGTCAACGTTGGTCAGGTAAACTGGACGGTATCCGAAAAAGACGAGCTCATTTTCTTTACCTTCGATGGTGATGAGCCCGTTCTTATGCTTATCGACACCGTAAAAAAGACCAGAAAAAAGATATCGATCCCGCAGAAGTTCAACATCACGGATATTCTGATCACAGCCGGCAGCTTCTTTGCAGCCATACCCGGTCTTCTTGTCATGGGCAGCCGTGATGAAGACGGGGAGCTTATCTGGAAAAAAATGCGTATGATCGCCCGCGGCGCCGGTTTCCGCTTCAGACTTGAAGACGACGGCCGCCTGGCCTATACGCTCCGCGGCACCAGCAGCGTTTTCCGTTTCGATCCAAAAACGATGAAAACCGAAGAAACTCCCACGCCCGAACATCTGTGGCAGATGCTCTTCCGTGCTGACTTCAGGCCGGAATATATGCCCGAATTCCCGGGCGGAGGTTTCCCGAGCGTAAAAGAGCTTACAGAAGCGTTTGAGAACGCTGCAGCCGAACATAACGTAACAAAAATAGGCACGAATGCCTATTCTATGCTTTCTTATATAAATCATCATTTTGAAGGAGATACCGCGGATATACTGAACAGGCTTTTTGCCCTTGACTGGGATCTTCAGTATACTGCTCTGATAGACGAACCCTTCCCGTCGATCCTGCTGCTCCACAAACTCTATCAATATAAATCGATAGATGAGCTGCCATCCACAAGACTTCTGGCCAAAAAGATCACCCGCTGGAGCCGCATATTCGAGACCGACAGAAAATTCGCCCGGCACTCAAGGCCGGTAAGATCAAAAGAATTTACTGATATCTGAATATACGGAGACGAAGCAAAAGTACCAGCGTCCCCGTATACAACCGTCAAATATACTTAACCGTCTCACCCAGCTCTTTTCTGTCCGCATGACGCGGTGAAGGGCCGGCGCCTTCCGCTGCGAAGCCCAGGGGCATCATCATGACCATCTCCTCGTTTTCCGGAAGGCCGAGTTCCTTTGCAGCGATATCCGGATCGAAAAAGTTCAGCCATACGCTGTCGACACCCTCGTTGGCGGCAGCAAGGATCATGTGCGTCGCGACTATCGTCGCATCTTCCGCGCCGGAATTGATCCTTCCTCC
>CADBMM010000240.1 GCA_902795795.1 uncultured Lachnospiraceae bacterium
CCGATTACTATGATGTTGGCATTTCTGAGATCATTGCAGGAGAAAGGAAAAGCGACGAAATGAACGAGGAAGTAAAAGAAGTGGCAGCTGCCATGTCGGATTATGCCGGCGAAGAAAAAGCAAAACTTGTAAAGAGTATTCGAAATCTCAGCATCATTGGTCTTGTTGCACTAATCGTCTATTTAGTGCTGAGGGAAACCGGTGCCTATGAAAGGAATATTCTGTTCCGGTATGTTTATGGATGGTCTGAGGCATTGATATATGTTACGGTTGTCATGTTCCCTTTGTATACGACGGGATTGCTGAGCAGGTTTCGTATAAGAAAAACCGGTCGGAGCCCTATCCCGGGGCCGGTGTTAAAAATACTTGTCTTCATCGCAGCGTTTTCTATTGCAGCTCTGATAAGGATCTTGTTATCGAAGATAATTGGATGATCTGCCGGATGAGCGGCAGCTGGTGTATCTCTATGCGGATTAAAAATGCAGTTTAGCAATTGTCATGTTATAATATTTATTAATATTGCTACGCAATTGAGAGTATATGAGATAAAGGAGGAAACAGAACATGAAAATTGCCGTATTTAACGGAAGTCCGAGGAAAGAAAACACAGCTGCGCTGATAGATGCTTTCTGTGAAGGCGCTAAGGAAGCGGGTCACGAAGTTGAGGTGTATCACGTAGGAAAGATGAAGATCGCCGGCTGTCTCGGATGCGGATACTGCCATACAAAAGGTGAAGGAAACTGCGTACAGAAGGATGATCTTGAGAAGATCATGCCGGCATATAAAGAGGCGGATATGATCGTATTTGCTTCACCGATCTATTATTTCACGATGACTGCGCAGATGGAAGCCGCCATTCAGAGAGTATTCTGCATCGGCAAACCGATCAAGGCAAAGAAAGCAGCGCTTCTTCTTTCTTCAGGATCGCCGGGAGTATATGATGCTGCGATCGCACAGTTCAATGCATATGCAGGCTATACAGGCATCGAAGCCGCAGGCGTAATTACTGCCAACGGCGATGAGAACAAGTCCGAGGCGAAGCTTAATGAAGTAAAGGCTTTTGCAAAGGCATTATAAAACAAATGATATAACAGTAACAGGCCGTTAACTTAGCGTCCGGAGCGGATTGAACGCACAGAACAGGATCGAAAGGAGCAGCAGATGCCATTTAAGATCGTCAGAAATGACATCACAAAGATGAATACAGAGGCCATTGTCAACACGGCCAATGATCGCCCGACTGTCGGGACAGGCTGCGATCATGCTGTTTATACGGCCGCCGGATATGAGGAACTGCTCGCATACCGTAAGGAACATATCGGTTTCGCGAAAGAAGGCGATGCATTTATTACGCCCGGTTTTCGCCTGCCGGCAAAGTATATCATTCATGCGGTAAGCCCGTTGTACATAGATGGGGAGCATGAAGAGGAAGAGCTGCTCAGGTCCTGTTACCGGAAGAGTCTTGCTTTGGCAGCGGAAAATGGAATACGGTCTGTTGCATTTCCGCTTATCTCTACAGGCGGGTTCGGCTATCCGAAGGAAGAAGGCATGCGGATCGCGGTTGATGAGATACATGCATTTCTCCTGAATTCGGACATGCAGATATACCTAGTCGTATTCGATGAGAAGGCAACGAAGATGGGGAGAAATCTGTATCCCGATCTGGAAGCTTATATCGACCGGAATTATGTACATGAAGCGCGTGAGGAGGAGTATGGAGACGCATATTACTCCTCATCCGCCGCCGGAGAAGAGCACGATGACGAAGAACTGTCGCCAGCCCAGCTAAGATACCGGGAGGAACGCCGGAGAAGAAGACTTTTTGAAGATCGGAAAAATGATCCGTTTACGGCATATGGCGCTCCATCGTCTGCGCCGCCGCCTGCAGCCAAACTGCCCGCAGCAAAACCGCCCGCAGACAGGGAACCGAAGAAACCGGGTTTCCTGCAGTCTGTTTTTCACCGTCCGAAATCATCAAAAACCGGAGACTCTTACGCTGAAGCAGAAGAGCACGTAGAGAAAGCCGGATCTTTTTACGCGGACAAGGCCCTGTCTGATGAAGATGCCGCCATTGAAGAGATGGAGCGGAAGCTGGCAGAACGGATGGCGCACATGTCCGATACCTTTCCGCAGTATCTGCTTTATCTGATCGAACAGAAGGGCATGGAGAATGCCGAAGTATATAAGAGGGCTATTGTTGATAAGAAGGTGTTCTCGAAGATCAAGAATAATCCCGGGTACCATCCACAGAAGCTGACGGCGCTGTGCCTTTGCATCGGGGCCAGGCTGAATCTGGATGAAACAAAGGATCTGCTTGCACGGGCAGGATATGCATTGTCTCCCTGTGATAAAACGGATATCATCTTCTCCTACTTCATAGAACATGGGATCTATGACATGATCGAACTCGATATCCAGCTAGAGGAACATGGATTACCCTGCATCATCACCTGAAAATGACGGTCGCTTCCAGAGCGACCGTTTTTTTTATCCGCTCTGCTATGCTGTCATCACAACAAGAAAAAAACAAGGGCTGCTTCGCAGCGGAAAGTGAGGACAGATATGAAGAAGGGTTTAACAGAGCTGGTATTTATCATTGACAGGAGCGGATCCATGGCTGGTCTGGAGGCCGATACGATAGGTGGATTCAACAGTCTTCTGGAGAAACAGAAAAAAGAAGCCGGAGAAGCATATGTTTCAGTTGTTCTTTTTGATGATCAGACAGAAGTCCTTTATGACCGCGTGAATATTCAAAAGGTGGAACCGATGAACGACAGGCAATATTACGTCCGGGGCTGTACGGCGCTTCTGGACGCAGTCGGCGGGGCGATCCATCATATCAAAAACGTACACAAATACGCCAGAGAAGAGGACGTGCCTGAGAAGACACTTTTTATTATTACGACGGACGGAATGGAAAACGCAAGCCGCCAGTACAGCTTCGATAAGGTCCGCCGGATGGTTGAACATGAGAAGGAAAAGTATCACTGGGAGTTTTTGTTCCTTGGCGCAAATATCGACGCCATCCAAGTGGCCGGAAGGTTTGGCATCAAACCGAGCCGCGCTGTAAATTATGAAAATGACGGCGCCGGAACGCAGCTGAATTACGAGGTAATGTCAAAGGCGGTCAGCTGTGCAAGAATGTCGGCAAGCGCCATGGCTATGGAGCAGGCGTTTGATGCGGATGAACTGCTCGATCCTATACGTAAAGATTACAAACGGAGGCACAAGCTCAGATGAAAGCGGCCGGCGGCAGTCCGGGTATTGGGCAAGGATGGAATGGTTTTCTCATACCAACAGGAATTAGAAAATTTATACCAGAAGTTTAATGACAATACCGTGCTGCCATGTTATATTATGTACCGGATCAAAACAGGACTACGGGTCCGGAAAGGAGAGGCAATTATGCAGATGTATATGTACAGTTTTAAAAATACATATCGCCCATATGATATTAAGGGAACAGATAAGTCCTCAGCTTATGAAGCTGCAAGATTTAATTTGAATTGCCTTTCAAAGTTCGGATCAGGTGTATATCTGGGTTCAGGTGGCGCTGTGCGCGTATCGGAATGATCAGAATATACAGTTTACACTGCAAAAGTTGCCGCCTGTCCGAAGGACAAGCGGCTTTCTTTATATCTGCATGGCTCAAAGAAAGGAAACTAAAAATAAAATGATAAATAACAAGGCAGTATAGCCGGTACTTCTGAGAACCGGCTCTGCCGGATACAGGAGGTGTAAAAATGGAGATTCCATCCATAAATACAATCGCAACCGGGCGAAACATCGACAGACTGAGGGTCGCAGCGGGCATCTCCATCAGGGATATGCAGATGTTCTTCGGGTTCGCGACACCGCAGGCGATCTACAAATGGATCCACGGGGCATCTATGCCGACGATCGACAACCTGGTGATCCTGGCCGCAATGCTTGGCGTTACCCTGGATGAGATCATCGTCGTGGAGACCGATGCCAGAAAGTGCGGATAGATAATTAATATATCAATATTGAAGGCGGAATGGGCCGGATGGGCGTGACACGGAGCATCCCTGCTTCGGGTCCGGTCCATTCTCCTTCTTATGGGATGCTCACAGCAAAAAAAGATCGCTTCTCATAAAAGCACATGACAGTTAATCATGAATCAAATGCATCCTGATAATAAATGGGACACTGACAGCAAAGATGTCAATAACAGTTCTAATGCCTATATCCGTCACGGTACAGGAAGACAAATGTGTCCTGAACAGGTGACCCTTACAGCAAAACATAATGGCGAAGTCAGACTGTAAATCTGTTAAGCGGTTCGAATCCGTAAATCACAGGGTCATGTATTAAACACAGCGGAAAGGAGGAAATGACAATGAATTTCGCTGAAGCAGCCATGAATAACGCTGCATTTACAACAACTGAAAACGGGGCCGTGGCTTTAAATACCACAGGTGATGCAAGACTTGATTTCTTTGGAACAGCCGGATCGCTGCGCGGCGCAGACGAGGAGCGGATCAACCGTCTTTTCTCTGAGGCTTTTAAGACAGATCCGCTGTTTGCAACGAAAATTGCGTTCTACGCGCGGGACGTCAGAGGAGGACTTGGCGAGAGGCAGACTTTCCGTACGCTTCTGCGGTACATGGCACAGTATCATCCGGAAGCCCTGCGTCCGAATCTGGATCTGATCGGTGTATATGGCCGCTTTGACGACCTGTACTGCCTGATCGGTACGCCGCTTGAGGACGAGATGTGGGCCGCCATGAAGAAACAGTTTGAAGAGGACCGACAGAATCTGCAGCAAGGCAATGCGCTTTCTCTGCTTGCAAAGTGGATAAAGACGGCGGACGCTTCTTCTGTAAATACAAGAAAACTCGGAATTTTAACCGCCCGTAAGCTGGGATACTCCGTATACGAGTTCAAGCGCCTGGTGCGCGCGATGCGTAAGAGGATTGGTATCGTGGAAGCACTCATGTCTGTAGGACGTTGGGATGAGATCCGCTACTCCGCGGTTCCTTCCAGAGCCATGATGATTTACAGGAATGCTTTCATGAAGCATGATACGGACCGCTACAATGCTTTCGTACACAAGGCTGTAAGCGGTGAAGAGACCGTCCATTCCGCGACTCTGTTTCCATACGATATTGTTGAGAAGGTCATGGATATGAACTGGAACGGCATCGGGATCATAAATGATGAAATGCTGGAAGCCCAGTGGCGTCAGCTACCCGATTACGTAGAAGCAGGGACTAATGCACTGGTCATAGCGGATACCTCCGGTTCCATGTTCGGAAGACCGCTCGCGACATCCGTCGGACTGGCGGTGTACTTCGCAGAACGGAACACCGGACCATATCACAATATGTTCATGTCCTTTTCAGGAACATCCCGGATCCAGATGCTTAAAGGTGAGACTTTGGCACAGAAGCTCGAAAGCATCGACATGAACGACTGGGCGAACAATACGAACCTGAAAGCGGCTTTTCAGCACGTGCTGGATATTGCGGTGCAGAATCATGTGGCGCAGGAGGACATGCCAAAGTCGCTGATCGTGATTTCTGACATGGAGATCGACTACTGTGGTGATAAGAACTGGACCTTCTATGAGAAGATGTACCAGCGATTCAGGAATCACGGCTACCAGATACCGAATATTATTTTCTGGAACGTGGCAAGCCGTCACGATGTCTTTCACGCCGACAGAAGCCGTACCGGCGTCCAGCTGGTGAGCGGACAGTCTGCCGCCGTATTCCGTAAGGTTATGCAGTGCGTCGGACTGAATCCGGTGGAGGCAATGGAAAGAATCATCAATTCAGAAAGATATGCTTCAATCGCGGTTGCTTGAGCAAATGCTCAGGCGGCCGCTTTTCATCTGAAGGTATATGCTTTAAATGTTTTTGCAAAAACATATTGACCATTACGCAGCGTCATAGTTTATAGTGGGTTTTGAAAGGGGATTTTCAAATGAACACAGATATGATGACAGTTCATGAGGTGAGCAAACTGACCGGCATCAGCATTCGGACGCTGCAATACTACGATAAGATCGGTCTTTTTCCGCCTGCAAAATACTCCGGGGCCGGATACCGGCTTTATGATGAAGAGTCGCTTACACGGCTGCAGATGATCCTGCTTTTCAGAGAATTGGAATTTCCTCTGAAAGATATTAAAGGAATCATCGACAGTCCGGACTTTGACCGGAACAAAGCATTGGAACAGCAGATAGAACTTCTGGAAATGAAAAAGGCTCACACTGAGAGTCTGATCCTGCTCGCTAAGGGCATGAAGATGATGGGAGTGAAATATATGGAAGGCAAATATAAAACCGACTTTACCGCATTTGATACCACAAAAATCGACGAGTACGCCGCACAGGCGAAGGCCTCGTGGGGAACAACGCCGGCTTATAAAGAATATGAAGAGAAATCCAAAGGCCGGACAAAAGAAGACGACCAGAAGATCTATCAGGGAATGATAGATATCTTTGCACAGTTCGGCAAGATCAGGGAGACAGATCCGTCCGGTGCGGAGGCGCAGATGCTTGTGCAGAAGCTGCAGGATTATATCACGGAAAATCTTTATACATGCACCGATGAGATCTTAAGCGGCCTTGGAAAAATGTACGCCGGCGGCGGTGACTTCACAACAAACATTGACAGAATTGGCGGCGAAGGTACAGCGGAATTCGCCGCGGCGGCGATTAAAGTCCACTGCGGCAGGTGAATAAAAAGGGCTGTCGCACTTTTTTCAAGGCGTGACGTACAGCTCCGGGCGGCGTCTTTCGGGATAAAACCGATATTGCATGGACCGTTGAGCGCCGTCCCGGTATGCCCGGACCGATTCCCTGTCGATATCAAAGGTCAGCAATCCACGCTCCCCGGAAAAATCTTCTGCGATCATTTCTCCGTCAGGACCGGTCACAAAAAGTCCGCCGCCATGCTCATTATCCAGCAGATTGCAGCAGGCCATATAGACCCGGTTATCGTAACTTCTTGCGGGAATATACTTTTTCCAGATTTTTTCTCTTTTCAGCACGCTCCCCGGAACAGCAAAGGGAGAAAATATGACTTCAGCACCTTTAAGCGCATAGACCTGGGATATCTCCGGAAAGTGGGTCTCCACGCAGATCTGCACGGCAGCCTGCAAACCGCAGCTCAGGCGAAACACCGGGAGTTCGTTTCCAGGATCAAAAACTTCCGTTTCTTTTTCACCAAGATGTGTTTTTCTGTAAAAAGCAGTACGTCCGTCTGCCAGGAAAAGGCCCTGAGAGATATAAAGGGATCCTTCTCTTTCAATAAACCCTGCCAGCAGATCCACGCCGGTCTCTTTTGCGATCGCTCCTATTCTGGCGATCTCGGGACCGTCCCGCTTCACCGAAACCGGGAGGTCGGTTGAATAGCCGGTCAGAAACGCCTCGGGGAAGCATAGTACGCGGCAGCCTTCCGCGGCGGATCTTTTAGCATATTCATCGATAAGGGCAAGTCCGTCACGGATATTATCCGCTCCATCCTGTACGATACCTGCTTTAAACTTAGAAGTTTCATTTGTAACCATTTATCTGTCCCCGGGTCATGATCTGCATCGACGGCAGATCTTCTTTTTTTATATTGTTAAAGTACATAATTAATCAAGATTTGTCGAGGGTTTAATTAGAGTGCAAATAAGAACCTTCCCCGATGACATCTGATTGTCTTTTCTCAGGGCAGGTAATATAATCATAGCGGTAATGAAAACAATACAAACTGACATGAGAGGTAAAAAATGAAAACGATAGTGATCTATTTCAGCGCGGAATTTGGAAAAACGTCAGCTGTCGCAGCAGATTTTGCGAAATCCGCAGGGGCTGATCTTTTTGAGATCGTACCCGAAAAGCCATATACTAAACAGGATCTGAATTATATGAATCCCCTGGCAAGATGCAACAAAGAATTTGCCGCAAAGAAGGACGTTCCCGTACAAGGACATATTGAGAACTGGGATGAATACGACAAGGTCTTCATCGGATTCCCAATCTGGTATGGCCATGCGCCGAATGTCGTCCAGACTTTCTGCAAAGGATATGACTGGAACGGCAAAAAGGTGTATGCGTTTGCAACTTCCGGCGGAAGCGGGATCGGAAAAACAGCGGAAAAACTGGCGCCTTATGTAGGTGGTGCAGCCGTTCTTGAAGCGAAACTTACCCAGACTGCCGATGCACTTAAGAAATGGGCTCAGGAACTGGACTAAAGAGGGGACAAATGGACAAAATTACAGCAGTTTTAGCACAGGAACTGAATAAGCCTGTGGAGCATGTTGCAAACGTAATAGCTCTTCTGGACGACGGGAATACGATCCCGTTTATTGCCAGATACCGAAAGGAAGCGCATGGCGCAATGGATGATACGACCCTGCGCGAGCTGGAGGACAGGCTGAAATACTTAAGGAATCTGCAGGCACGTAAGGAAGAGGTGATCCGCCTGATCGACGAGGCCGGAAAGCTGACACAGGCACTGACCGATTCGATCGAAAATGCGAAGACACTCGCAGAGGTCGAGGATCTCTACAGACCGTATAAGCAAAAAAGAAAGACAAGGGCCTCGATCGCAAAAGAAAAAGGTCTGGAGCCGCTGGCTGCGCAGCTGTTCTCCCAAAAAGAGGACATGCCGGATCCTTATCAGCTGGCGGAAAAGTATATAGATCCGGAAAAGGGCGTGAACAGCGCAGAGGACGCCTTAAACGGAGCTTCGGATATTCTGGCGGAAGTGCTCTCGGATTCCGCAAGTGTCCGGAAAATGGTGAAGGAATTCTATTATAAAAATGGCACGATCTTTTCGGAAGCTGCCAAAGAAGAGGATTCCGTATACAGTCAGTACTATGAGTTTGAGCGTGCGCTTTCCAAAGTACAGGGGCATCAGATCCTGGCGATCAACCGCGGAGAAAAGGAAAAATTCCTGAAAGTCCGCCTTATGGCGGACCGGGAGGAGATCCTGCGCCGCCTGGAAGCACGGATGATAAAAAAAGGATCCAGGTCGGAGGCGTTCCTTGAAGGAGCGATAAAGGACGGTTACGACCGGCTTTTAAGCCCTTCCATCGAGAACGAGATCCGTGCCGCCCTGACGGAAGAGGCCAGCGAGGGAGCCATTAAAAACTTTAAATTAAACTTAAAACCGCTTCTTATGCAGCCGCCGGTCAAAGGCAAGGTGATCCTTGCTCTGGACCCCGGTTACCGTATGGGCTGCAAGACGGCGGTCATCGACAGCACCGGAAAGGTGCTTGATACGGCGGTCGTATATCCTACCTATGGTGAGCGGCAGGAGGCGGAAGCCATTGAAACGCTTTATAAAATGATACAAAAACATCATGTGGAGCGTATTGCCATCGGGAACGGAACCGCTTCCCGCGAGACGGAAAAAATGACCGTTAAACTTTTGAAAAAATGTCCGGGCGTTTCGTACATGATCGTAAGTGAAGCCGGGGCGTCCGTATATTCCGCGTCAAAACTGGCAGCAGAGGAATTTCCGGATTATGACGTAAATTTAAGAAGCGCCGTATCGATCGCCCGCAGAATGCAGGATCCCCTTGCGGAGCTGGTCAAGATCGATCCTAAAGCGATCGGCGTAGGGCAGTATCAGCATGACATGCCTCAGAAGCGTCTGGGAGAAAGCCTGGAATCCGTTGTGGAAGACTGTGTAAACGCAGTTGGCGTGGACCTTAATACCGCTTCTTATTTCCTGCTTCAGAGAGTATCCGGGCTGAACAGCACGACGGCAAAGAATATCGTGGCCTATCGTGAAGAAAACGGCGCTTTTTCCGCAAGGAAACAGGTCTTAAAGGTTCCGAAGATCGGTGCGAGAAGTTACGAACAGGCAGCAGGATTCCTGCGTGTGCCGGAGAGTAAAAACATTCTGGACAATACCGGCGTACATCCGGAAAGCTATGCGGCGGCGGAGACCCTGCTTGAGATCTGCGGATATACGCTTCAGGATGTAAAGGATGGAAAGATGTCCGGTCTGAAAGCCAGGATAAAGGAGCTGGGTGAAGAGCAGGTATCCGAAAAGTGCGGCGTCGGCGTTCCCACACTTCTGGATATCGCGGACGAGCTGATGAAACCCGGGCGCGATGTACGTGAAGAGCTGCCCGATCCGCTGTTCTCAAAGGATGTTATGGAGATATCGGACTTGAAGCCGGGTATGAAGCTGCAGGGAACCGTACGCAATGTAATTGATTTCGGCGCCTTTGTCGATATCGGAGTGCATCAGGACGGCCTGGTACATATCTCCGAGATCTGCGACCGATTCATAAAACACCCGAGCCAGGTGCTTTCCGTTGGTCAGACCGTTCAGGTCGTTGTTCTCG
>CADBMM010000241.1 GCA_902795795.1 uncultured Lachnospiraceae bacterium
ACGGCGGTAGCAGTCCCACGCCCAGCGCGGATTGCCCGACTGTGCCGCTATGGTTTCAACTACCTCTTCGTTCAGTCCGAGATTCAGGATGGTATCCATCATGCCCGGCATGGAAGCTCTTGCACCTGAACGTACCGATACAAGCAGCGGATTTTCCTTATCACCGAACTTTTTCCCGGTGATCTCCTGCATTTTCAAGACATATTCCTTTATCTGGCCCATGATCTCATCATTTATTTCACGGCCATCCTGATAATACTGAGTGCACGCCTCAGTCGTGATCGTAAATCCCTGCGGTACGGGAAGACCTATGTTGGTCATTTCAGCAAGGTTGGCTCCTTTGCCTCCCAGGAGCTCACGCATATTGGCATTGCCTTCAGTAAAAAGATAGACCCATTTCTTCATTATTGCTTGTACCTCCATGAAATGTTTTTCTAACTTTTCAGCGATTTACCCAAAAATCGCGACTCTAAACTTTAATTTATCATATATTTTCTCACAATTCAATATGAACCAAAGATAAAACTGCAAATCCAAATGCAGCAAAAAACCCGCCGGTTTCGCCTTTTTCCCTCCGCTCGCTTCCCTTTTTTCTTGTACATCTGCAGTGTTTTTATTATACTTAATGAAACGATGATATGATCAGCGTTTCATTAAACAGCGTGTAGATCCTTTCATTCTTAGAACCTTTAAGTTCCGGAGCTGATATATCACAGGAGTTCCCATGGCAGAAAACATTCTTGGCGTTTTGCCGATCCCGAAATTACTGCGGCGGTTCGCTCTGCCTTCAATTATTTCAATGCTCGTCAATTCCGTATACAACATAGTCGACCAGATCTTTATCGGTCACCGCATCGGCTATATCGGAAACGGAGCGACAAGTGTATCGTTTCCCTTTGTCACATTCTTTATGGCAATTTCTTTGCTGATCGGCGTCGGAACGGCGGCCAATGTCGGTCTGAATCTGGGCCGTAAAGATCAGAAGCGTGCCGATCTTGTCATGGGAAACGGAATCTTCCTCGCGCTGACGGCAGGACTTATGCTTTTCACTGTCGCGGAAATTTTCCTGATCCCGCTGCTGAGATGCTTTGGCGCAACCGATATTATTCTTCCATATGCCGTAGACTATTCACGGATCTATATCATCGGCGTTATCTTTGTAACGGTCAGTATCGTTCTCTCGGATCTGATAAGGGCGGACGGCAGTCCCTCCTACGCCATGATCAGCATGCTTTCCGGAGCCATTTTAAATGTCATTCTGGATTATGTATTTATGTATCCTCTGGATCTGGGGATGAGAGGCGCTGCGCTGGCTTCCATTATCGGCCAGTTCCTGAACCTTGTCGTCGCCCTTTCATATCTGCGCCGCTTCAGGACTCTGAATCTTAAAAGAGAAAACCTGCGGCCGGATCCGTCGGTCATCAAAGAGATCGTCAGTCTTGGACTTCCTTCTTTTATTACACAGTTCGCCGGACTGTTAGTATCGATTACAATGAATCAACAGGCCGTCAAATACGGTGCCCTGACCGAATACGGATCTGAGATACCGGTTACCGTCTTTGGCATTGTAATGAAGGTAAACTCCATCATGCTTGCCCTGATCATGGGGACCACGATCGGCGCGCAGCCTATCTTCAGTTATAATTACGGTGCCAGAAATTACCGCAGAGTAAGGCAGCTGGCGATCATTACTCTGATTACCACGTCGATCATGTCTGTGTGCGGTATGCTGGCCGTACAGCTCTTTCCGCAGCAGATCATATCTGCTTTCGGGCAGGAGGATGCCCTTTACAATGAATTCGCCACTCATGCGCTGATAATCATGACCATCATGATCTTTATCCTGGGCATCCAGATGACGTCTATTTCATACTTCCAGGCAATAGGAAAACCCAGGTATTCCCTTATCGTCTCCATCTGCCGTCAGATCGGCTTTATGCTTCCTCTTCTGTATATTCTTCCTCTGATTATGGGGCTTGACGGGATCATGTACTCTTTTGTCTTCTGCGATATCGGCGTACTGATCGTATGCACCGTTCTGTTCACAAAAGAATTAAAAGATCTGAACCGTCTGATAAAAAATCAAGATCAGGTCTGCGGTTCGGCATCCCGCTGATCCTGATCTTGTTTTTCGTTTTATCGTAAAACAAATTGCCCAAAGTGTCTGGCGTAATATCCCAAATAAAAATCAAAGTCCCTTCTTCAGAATAACGATGGGCTCCTCGAGAAAATGCGTATCATCGTAACGGACAACTACATCCGTGGATTTCTCTACGATCTCCGCCGGCTCAAGATGTTTGTCCGACTCCATCATTACATAAGCATCGTCCGGAACTCCGGCTAACATATCCTTCAATTCTTTAACTGTCATACAATTGTTCCTCCTTAACAATTTACAGTATTAAAATCTTAAAGAAATTATATATCTAAATAATTCTTAACTCAATGATTTTTTTCAGACATTTTTCAGCCGTTACGTAAAAAATACGGGGACGGTTTTCATGTCCCGCCTTGGCAAGACTGATAACCGTCCCCGTATTTTATAATGTATTATTAATTTCGATTACGCGATCTTTTCTTTTGCGATCTCAGCAAGCTTTGCAAATCCGGCTGCATCGTTTACTGCCATATCTGCAAGTACCTTACGGTTGAGCTGTACATCTGCAAGTTTGAGGCCGTACATGAACTTGCTGTAAGAAAGTCCGTTGATACGTGCTGCCGCATTGATACGTGCGATCCAGAGCTGGCGGAACTGGCGTTTTCTTTCCTTACGTCCTCTGTATGCTGTAGCAAGCGCTCTCATAACTGACTGCTTTGCTACTCTGTACTGCTTACTTCTGGCTCCTCTGTATCCTTTTGCGAGCTTTAATACTCTGTTATGTTTCTTCTTTGCGTTTAAACCGCCTTTGATTCGTGCCATGTTCTATTCCTCCAATCTGATCACATGTAAGGTAAGATCTTCTTCATGTTCTTTACGTTTGTCTCGTCAAGAACAGTCTGTTTTCTTA
>CADBMM010000242.1 GCA_902795795.1 uncultured Lachnospiraceae bacterium
GGCCATGAAGAAGATCCTTGCGGACATCCAGGACGGCTCATTCGCCAAGGAATTCCTTCTTGAAATGTCTGACGCCGGCGGACAGGTACATTTCCAGGCACTTCGCCGCAAGGCAGCCGAGCATCCGTCAGAGATCATCGGAGAAGATATCCGCAAGCTCTACAGCTGGAATGGCGAGGATAAATTAATAAATAACTAATTAATATCTAACGCTTGCGCAGGTACGTGTTTACACGAACGAACACTTGCGGAAGCGAGCCTGAAGATAAGCGGCTAGTCGAACTTGGGCCGTGGTCGAGAGATACGCTTACATCGAACGACCAACGGCCTTAGTGAGACTGCCAGCTTAGCTGAAGGGGATGCGAGCCGTGTGAGTGAGTTAAACACGTACTCAAGCAAGCTTTCAGCATATTAGTATAGTACTTAACGATTGCTGCACCCGATCTTTCGGTCGGGTGCAAGCTGTATAATTCAGAAACGGAGCAGATTTTATGTTTACAGATTCGATCAAAAACGGCCCGCAGAACGCTACCCACCGTTCCTTATATCACGCTCTCGGCCTTACTCAGGAAGAGCTTTCCCGCCCGCTCGTCGGCATTGTCAATTCATATAACGAGATCGTACCCGGCCACATGAACATCGACAAGATCGTCGAAGCGGTCAAAAAAGGCGTACTTCTGGCAGGCGGAACTCCCATTGAATTCCCGGCCATCGCCGTATGCGACGGTATCGCAATGGGCCATGTGGGAATGAAATATTCACTCGTTACCAGAGACCTTATCGCCGACTCCACCGAATGCATGGTCATGGCT
This sequence comes from uncultured Lachnospiraceae bacterium, assembly GCA_902795795.1. Lineage (GTDB taxonomy): Bacteria > Bacillota > Clostridia > Lachnospirales > Lachnospiraceae > Alectryocaccobium. The sequence goes on from CADBMM010000242.1 coordinate 813, forward strand.
CACGGTTTTGACGCCCTGGTCATGATCCCTAACTGCGATAAAAACGTGCCCGGCCTTTTAATGGCAGCTGCACGTCTTAATAAACCGACCGTATTCGTCAGCGGCGGTCCCATGCTTGCCGGACATGTAGGCGACGGCAAGACCAGCCTTTCTTCCATGTTCGAAGCTGTCGGCAAGTTCAACGCCGGCAAGATCACAGAAGAAGAACTCGAGGACTACGCATGCAAGGTATGCCCGACCTGCGGCTCATGCTCAGGCATGTATACCGCCAACTCCATGAACTGCCTTACCGAAGCTCTCGGCATGGGACTTCGCGGAAACGGCACCATTCCGGCCGTATATTCACGCCGCTTAGAGCTTGCAAAACACGCAGGCATGGCAGTTATGGATATGCTCAATAAGGGCATTACCGCACTTGATATCATGACGGAAAAAGCATTCATGAACGCCCTCACCGTAGATATGGCTCTCGGATGCTCCACGAACAGCATGCTGCATCTGCCCGCCATCGCTCACGAATGCGGCATAAAGCTTGACCTTACCATCGCTAATAACATGAGCGCAAAAACTCCCAACCTCTGCCACCTTGCACCGGCAGGACGCACCTATATGGAACAGCTCGATGAAGCCGGCGGCGTCTGGGCAGTAATGAAGGAGCTCACCAAAAAAGGACTTATCAATACTGACTGCATGACGGTCACCGGAAAAACAGTCGGCGAGAACCTTGAAAATGTAAGGAATCTCGATCCCGAGACTATCCGCCCGGTAGAAAATCCCTACAGCGAGACCGGCGGAATCGCCGTTCTTCGCGGCAATCTGGCTCCGGATGGTGCTGTCGTAAAACGCTCAGCCGTCGTTCCCGAAATGCTTGTGCATGAAGGTCCTGCAAGAGTCTTTGACAGCGAAGAAGAGGCCCAGGCTGCCATAAATGCAGGCCAGATCAATCCCGGCGACGTTGTAGTCATCCGCTACGAAGGACCCAAGGGCGGTCCCGGAATGCGCGAAATGCTTAATCCCACTTCTGCTATCATGGGCATGGGCCTTGGCTCAAGCGTAGCTCTCATAACAGACGGCCGCTTCAGCGGAGCCACCAGAGGCGCATGCATCGGCCACGTTTCACCTGAAGCTGCCAGCGGCGGCATGATCGGCGTAGTTGAAGAAGGAGATATCATTTCCATCGATATCCCGGCAAACAAACTCGAGCTCAAGGTACCCGAGGATGTACTTGCCGAAAGAATGAAGAACTTTGTTCCGAAGACAAAAGAATTAAGCGGCTATCTTAAGAGATATGCTGCTATGGTCGGATCGGGCGCTTCTGGAGCGATCATAAACAAATAATATGAGCATAAAAGGATTATCAACCGAATTAAGATCACTTACCGTATTTCGCGCTCTGTTGGAAGACCCGACTATCGGTAAGCTTGCGGATTTTCTGGAATGGACGGAAGCGTCAGGCGGCGCAGAAACTGACTGCTGCACTCTTAAGCGCGGCATAGACTTGTACTGCGGGTTTGTATCTTCGCTGTACAACGATCATACGCCCTCTCTTGCCGGCCATATCAGCGGTGTCGTGAATATGGACATGAACATCTATATCCGCAGCATAAGCGTAAATTCAGAGGTTTCGCAGCCACTTAAGGCATCGGTAGAGCGCGAGCTGGCTATTCTTCAGCATCTGGCTGACCTGACTGCCGAAGAACTCACTGCGTGCATCGGCTGGGATAGTCCTCTGCCAGGTTTTGATACCGAACACATCGATATTGCAGAGGTCTATAACTACCGCTGCGCAAATATCGGCAAATTCGGCTGCGGACTGTACGCCAAATATTATATGTTCTATCTGGAAACAGACGGCACCATAACACCGGTACGCTGGCCCGATCCGATATCGCTTGACCAGCTTATCGACTATAAGCGCGAGCAGGATCTGATAATTGCCAACACCAGGGCTTTCCTGGCAGGCAGACCTGCTGCGAACACGCTTCTTACCGGCGACGCCGGCACCGGAAAATCCTCGACCATAAAAGCCATCGTTAATGAATTCCATGACGAAGGATTAAGGATCATAGAGATAAGGAAGGACCAGCTCACCCTGATCCCGCATCTTCTGGACGAGCTCAGCGGAAATCCGCTTAAATTCATCCTGTTCATCGATGATCTTTCTTTTACAAAGGGCGATGACAACTTCAGCGCGCTTAAGGCCATCCTCGAGGGCTCCGTATCAGCAAGGAGCAGGAACGTGGTGATATACGCCACCAGCAACCGCAGACATCTCGTGAAGGAGTCGTTTGCCGACCGTGACGGTGATGATATCCACCGCAACGATACGGTCCAGGAGCTTGTCTCCTTATCCGAACGTTTCGGACTGCACGTCACCTTCCGCAAGCCTAACAAGGAGACCTATCTGAACATAGTACATCACCTGGCAGGTGCCGCCGGAATCACTCTTCCCGAGGAAGAGCTGGATCTGCAGGCCGAACGCTTCGTACTCAGCCGCGGACGCTCCGCCCGCGCTGCACGTCAGTTCGTCGACAGCCTTCTGGCTGCGGAATAAATCAGCCTTTACACAATCGGGCTGCCGCACTATGCATTAATAATGCTTAATGCGACAGCCGCATTTTTTGTCTTGATATCTTCTATTACAGCTCTACCTGCTTTAGTTCACGCCTGACTGATGCTTCTTTTAAATGCCGCTCATCATGTCCGGCCCCGCCGAGCTCTTTAAAAGTCCTTAAAATGATCACTGCCGCAATTATAAACGTCAGCAGATCTGAAACAGGCATGGAATAAAGCACTCCGTCCAGTCCGAAGAACCGCGGCAATAAGACCGCAAAGCCCACTCCGAATACTATCTCGCGGATCATGGAGATCGCTGTGGAAGCAAGCGCCTTGCCAAGCGACTGAAGATAGATAAAAGTCCCCTTATTCACTGTTGCCAGTACCATCATGCACAGATAGATCCTGAAACTCTTTATCGCGAAATCTGTATAATACTGACTCTCGTTGCCTGCTCCGAAAATTCCTATAAGCTGCTGCGGGAAAAGCTCTACGATAACAAGAGCGACCGCGCCCAGAACTGCCTCGCATATCAATAAAAGCTTAAAAAGCTGCGCGGCCCTGTCCTTCCGCCCTGCCCCGATATTATATCCGACGATTGGAATGCATCCTGCTGCCATGCCTACCGAGATCGATATCACTATCTGGAAAAACTTCATGACTATTCCTACTACAGCCATTGGGATCTGCGCGTACTGCTCCAGTCCGAACACCGCATCCATCGCCCCGTATTTACGCAGCATATTATTGATCGCCGCCATGGCCATAACAAGAGATATCTGCGACAGAAAGCTGGTGATGCCAAGCGGGAGATACCTCTTCATAAGGCTGCTGTACATCCCGAAGCTGCTTCTTTCGAGCCTGACTGCCTTCATATGAAACAGATACCAGACGGCAAGTACTGCCGTAAGGATCTGCCCTGCCACCGTAGCGATCGCGGCGCCCTTCATCCCCATATGCAAAGGAAAAATAAATATCGGATCGAGGATAATATTTACGACGGCGCCGGCAACGGTGGATACCATGGCGAACTTCGGACTTCCGTCAGACCTGATAACGGGATTCATCGCCTGCCCGAACATATAAAAGGGAACGCCTAAGGCTATCCAGAAGAAATACTCCCTGGAGTGATAAAAGGTCTCCTCATTTACCCTGCCGCCGAAGGCCGCAAGTATCTGATCCATAAAGATAAGATATGCCGCCATAAGTATCAGGCTGCTCGCCACGCAGAGAATAATTGCATTACCGACAGCCCGGTGCGCGTTCTCCTTTTTGCCCGCACCCAGCGACAGGCTGACAAAGGCACAGCAGCCATCTCCTATCATTACCGCAATGGCCAGAGCCACGACAGTCAGGGGAAATACCACGGTATTTGCCGCATTTCCATATGATCCCAGATAGGATGCATTGGCGATAAACAGCTGATCCACGATATTATACAGGGCCGCCACTACAAGCGATATGACACACGGGACAGCGAACTTTCGCATAAGCTCCCCTATCGGCGCTTTTTCAAGAAAGGCATTTGATGCAGTATCCATTTTAATTCTCCTCCCATACTTAAACATAAAAAAGGATAGTCTGCGGTCCGTAGCCGGACTTACGCTCATACGAGCCGCACACTATCCTTCATTTATTTATTTTCAATTTGTAAAAGCCTGCATGCAGGCCAGCGCTTGATCTGAAAAAACGAGCGGCCAAACTGGATTTACGCAGTCTCTGCCACTCGTTCTTTCGCATTTTATCAGTATTATCTATGAAAAGTCAAGGATAAACTTCTTACTTCCCTTCCGCTATCGCTGCCTGTGCCGCCGCAAGTCTTGCAATGGGTACGCGGTACGGTGAGCAGGATACATAGTCAAGGCCGATCTTATGGCAGAATTCCACGGAAGTCGGATCGCCGCCGTGCTCTCCGCAGATACCGCAGTGAAGCTCCGGACGAGTCTTCTTGCCCTTTTCTACTGCCATCTCCATGAGCATGCCGACGCCGGACTGGTCCAGTCTCGCAAACGGATTGCTCTCGAGTATCTTCGTATCGTAATATGCACTCAGGAACTTGCCGGAGTCATCACGTGAGAAGCCGAAGGTCATCTGGGTCAGGTCGTTGGTTCCGAAACAGAAGAACTCAGCATCTTCCGCGATCTGGTCTGCAAGCAGAGCGGCTCTCGGGATCTCGATCATGGTTCCGACTTCATATTCAAGCTCAACGCCGGCTGCCTTGATCTCTTCATCGGCTGTCTTCACGACGATATTCTTAACGAACTGAAGCTCTTTCTTTTCGCAGATCAGCGGGATCATGATCTCGGGCTTAACTTTAAACTCTGAATGAGCTTTGTTTACATTGATCGCCGCACGGATGATCGCCTGAGTCTGCATTACAGCGATCTCCGGATATGTAACTGTAAGGCGGCAGCCTCTGTGACCCATCATCGGGTTGAATTCGTGCAGATTCTCACACTTATTCCTGATTTCCTCGATGGTCTTGCCCTTTGCCGCAGCAAGTCTTTCGATATCCGCATCTTCCGTCGGGATGAATTCATGAAGCGGCGGATCCAGGAAACGGATCGTTACCGGGTCGCCTTCCATTGCGGCGAAAAGCTGCTCGAAATCGCCCTGCTGAAGCGGGAGGATCTTATCGAGAGCTTTCTTTCTTTCCTCTGCTGTTTCCGAAACGATCATCTCGCGGAATGCCTCTATCCTGTCTTTTTCAAAGAACATATGCTCCGTACGGCAAAGGCCGATGCCTTCTGCGCCAAGCTCGCGCGCTTTTCTGGCGTCAGTCGGTGTATCTGCGTTCGTGCGGACCTTAAGCTTTCTGTACTGGTCGGCCCAGTTCATGATGCGCTCGAACTCTCCGGCGATTACAGCGTCTACTGTCGGGATAGCACCTTCATAAACATAACCTGTGGATCCGTCGAAGGAAATGATATCTCCTTCATGATATGTTTTTCCGTTAATGGTGAATTTCTTGTTTTCTTCGTCCATGATGATATCGCCGCAGCCCGAAACACAGCAAGTTCCCATGCCTCTGGCAACTACTGCCGCATGGCTGGTCATTCCACCGCGGACGGTAAGGATACCCTGAGATGCTTTCATTCCGGTAATATCCTCCGGAGATGTCTCAAGGCGGACGAGTACAACATTCTCACCTCTGGCTCTGCGCTGAACGGCTTCTTCTGCGGTAAATACGACCTTACCACAGGCAGCTCCGGGAGCTGCGCCAAGTCCCTTGGCGATAGGCTTCGCGGCCTTAAGCGCCGCAGCATCGAATGTCGGATGAAGCAGGGTGTCGAGGTTTCTCGGATCGATCATGGCAACGGCTTCCTCAGGCGTTCTCATGCCTTCGTCCACAAGATCGCAGGCGATCTTAAGAGCAGCATGGGCCGTTCTCTTTCCGTTTCTGGTCTGGAGCATATAGAGTTTTCCGTGTTCTACGGTGAACTCCATATCCTGCATATCTCTGTAGTGCGCCTCAAGTTTCTGGCATACATCCTTGAACTGTGCGAACGCCTCCGGGAACTTCTCTTCCATCTCGGTTATCTGCATCGGGGTACGCACGCCTGCAACAACGTCCTCGCCCTGGGCGTTTGTAAGGAATTCGCCGAAAAGGCCTTTCTGGCCGGTAGCCGGGTCACGTGTAAACGCTACGCCGGTA
>CADBMM010000243.1 GCA_902795795.1 uncultured Lachnospiraceae bacterium
ATAAACTGTACCCATAAAAATGGACACCACTACTTAAGGGAAAGAGGAGACGTCCCCGAGAAACGGACAGATGGAGGGGAACAAAACCCCAAGAAGTGGACAGTGCCATTTTTGCGGTACCATGGTAGAATGTATCCGGTCAAGGTAAGAAAGGGCGGATACAAATGACGGGACGAATCCCAATGCCAATTGAGGTTGTGAACCAACTGAAATCAAATCCGTATGTTTCCATAGCGACGGAGTGGTCAGTGAGCTTCACAGCAGAATTCAAGAAGATGGCGTATGACGCATATCATAATGGGAAAAGTATGCGCCAGATCTTCACAGAGGCAGGCTTCGATGTGAAAGTTCTTGGAACTAAACGGATCGACAATTTCAGGAACAGCCTCAGGGAAAAAGCTGAAAAAGGGTTTGAAGATGGCCGAAGCAGCAATTGCCGTAAGGCAACGCAAAGCACCGAAGCACAGATGGCAAAAGAGATCCGTGAGTTGAAACATCGAAATGCCTACTTGGAACAGGAGAATGAATTTCTAAAAAGAATACGTTCTCTGGAGAAGGACTTCGATGGAAAGAAGGGCGGTACGAAGTGATCACGGCTGCCAAGTTTGAGATCATTAGCAATACCGTCAATCAAGGAAATAATCTTCTGAGTGTTTCGCTACTGTGTGAACTGGCGGGAGTATCCCGATCCGGATACTACGCGTGGGTTGAAGCAGCACCATATCGTCAAAAGCTGGAGGAAAAGGACAAGGCTGATTTCGAGCACATACTGGAAGCGTTCAAGCACCGAGGATACGCTAAGGGCGCAAGAAGCATTCATATGCGATTGCTTCACGTGGGTATAGTGATGAACGTGAAGAAGATCTACCGGCTAATGAACAAATACGGTCTGAGATGCCCATACAGAGGCCCCAATCCCTATCGCCAAATGGCAAAAGCGCTGAAAACGAACTCAGTGTTTCCAAACAAGGTAAACCGGGAATTCTTAGCTGGCGGACCTCGGAAGGTATTGCTTACAGACATAACTTACATCTTCTACGCAAACGGTGTTTGCTACCTTTCCACGATTTTGGATGCATTCACAAGAGAAGTCCTTGCTTATGAACTGAGTGAATGTCTGGAAGTTACTTTCGTGCTTGAAACGATTGACGATCTTGTTGAAACCCATGGCTGTGAAGTAGATAACACGACGATTGTCCACAGTGACCAGGGTTGCCATTACACGAGTAAAGCATTCATTAAGGCGCTGCATGATAACCAGTTCGTTCAGTCCATGTCCAGAAAAGGCAATTGCTGGGATAATGCACCGCAGGAAAGTTTTTTCGGACATATGAAGGACGAAATCAAGTACGAGATCGCCATGATGAAGACATTTGCTGAGGTCAAGACGAAAGTTGACGATTGGATGGACTATTACAACAACGACCGGTATCAGTGGGATTTGGTAAAACTCTCGCCGAAGGAATATTACCACTATGTGACAACAGGTATCTACCCACTGAAGACTTGGGGCTCTGCCCCAAACCCCGAGGTTTAACGCTTTTGTTTCCGGGAGACAAAGAAAGAGACAGTGCACGCTCGGTACTCTGTCTCCCGCAAACCCGTTCTGGCGCTCAGGTCGCTCCTCAGCGTTGCCTTATCCTCCAGGACGGTAAAGCGAGACCAGTATACCATTTACGATGGATCCATTAAACACTTAGAATCAAAAATGTCCTTGACATGGGGTGCACTACATGGTTTACATGACGTGCACAAAGCCAGGTATTATGCGTTTCCTTTGTTCTGAAGCACTTGAAAATTATGACCTGATACATTGTAAAAATGACGAATTAATGTTGAAATAGAGTACAATCTTTGCAGAACGGGTTGATACTTGATGACTATTTCTGAAAGCATCATGGTGATGAGGCAGAAACTATTGATGAATCAAACTGAATTCGCGTCTGAACTTCACGTCAGTTTTGCAACGGTCAGCCATTGGAAGTTGGGAAAAGCATCCCCAATATCACCGCTATGAAGTCAATAAAATCATTATGCGAAAAGAAGGGACTTCCCTACGATGAGATAGAAAAGGCCTGGATTGAAGCGATTGCTGGTGTTCCGGCAGCATATGTTCCGTAACGGTACTGTATTGCCCCTTTCTACCGTAGAGACGATGATGAGAAGCAATTCGGTTATGGTTGTAAAAAATCTCGACCACCGTATCAGTTATCCGCACATCCACCTTGCGATTAATGAATTCGTAAGGAACGGAGTATGGATGTCTGTGAAGCTACCGCCAATACTCACCTTCTCTGGTTCCGGAGTCTATTGGATGCGGGTCAAAACAACCGAGGGTCTGCCGGCGGAATATCGGCTTTTGTCCAAGCCGTTGTATATGGTTGAGTATCTGTGACATGGATTCATATGACCGTCCGGGATTTCCCGGAATATAAAGAGGATTTGGCGTGAAAAAGTAGTATTTAATCCAAAAAATACACAAACAGCGTATGATTCGCAAAATCTGCACCTTGATTCCATCACGATTCTATGCGATAGTTAGGGTACAAAATTAATTTCAGAAAGGAGTCCCCGGTATGAAAAAAATCGTATCTCTGTTACTCGTATGCGCATTAGCTCTCGGTCTCATGTCCTCTGCTTTTGCGTACACCACTGAGGAAGGCTTCGAACTTCCCATCACTACTGAAAAGAAGACTCTGAGTCTGTGGCTGCCCGCAGGCGATGTTGTCTTCAAGACCGTCAGCAACCAGGGTGAAAGCTACTATTTCCAGGAGATGGAAAAACGGACCGGAGTCCACATTGACGTCATTCATCCCACAGTCGGCAATGAAGTCAATGAACTGAACATGCTGATCGCTTCCGGCAAAATGCCTGATATGATCGCGCCGCCCTTCGGCTGGAGTTATCCCACCGGCTTTGATGGAGCTGTGGAAGACGGCGTTTTCCTTGACATCAATGAGCTGGTAGAAAAGGAATGCCCCAACTATTGGAAAGCATTGCATCTTAATAATGATATCTGGCGTGAAGCTGTAACAGATAACGGACGCATTGCCGGATTCTGGAACGTCAGTGTCAACGGCGCTCAGCCTCCTTTCATGGGTGAAGTGGTCCGTAAGGACTGGCTGGACGATTTGGGACTTGATCTGCCTGTGACCTATGATGACTGGCACACGATGCTGGTTGCCTTCAAAGAGCAGAAAGGGTGCGATGCGCCCATGATGCTTTACTACACAGGCTTCGATCCCATGAACGTGTTTGTCGGCGGCTTCGGCGTCACCGAAACCTTCTTCCAGAAGGACGGCGTGGTGAAGTATGGTCCCCTGGAGCAGGGTTATAAAGACTATATCACCATGATGGCGCAGTGGTATCAGGAAGGCTTGATCGATCCCGACTTCGCTTCCAACAAGAACTTCCTGCCCGCTCAGGATTACACCACCACCGAAAAGACCGGCGCGTTCTATGAGCAGTATCTGGATCTGAGCATGCTGAAGAGCCGCTCCGACAATCCCAATTACAACGCGGTCGCGGTGTCCACCCCCCGCGTGAATCCTGAAGATGAACTGCATGTCCGTCAGACCAGCTTCGAAGTCGGTTCCTCCGCCTGGATCATCACCGCTTCCTGCCAGGATCCCGTTCTGGCTGCTAAGTGGTGCGATTACGCCTACACGGTGGAAGGCGATCTGCTGGCTTCCTACGGTCAGGAAGATCTGTGCTGGACCTACAACGCGGACGGCAAGCCCGAATTCACCGAGTATATGTATAACAATCCCGACGGCCTGAGCCTGGCGGAAGCTTATCATTACTATGCCAAACTGGGCGGCGCTGGTTACTATCACTGGGATCGTGAATTCGCCGGCATGCCCCAGAGCGATCTGGACGCCATGACGACCTGGAAGACCGACAACGACGCGGCGTATGTACTGCCGGGCACGCTGTCTATGACTTCTGACGAAGCCAGCGAATATGCCAACATCATGAATGATATTGAAACCTATCGTTCCGAAATGGTTGTCAATTTCATTCTGGGTGTCGAGCCCATCGAGAATTACGACGCGTTCGTGGAAAACATCAAAGCCATGAACATCGACCGCGCCCTGGAAATCAAGCAGGCCTCTTACGATCGCTTCAACAAGCGTTAATCTTAAGAATCGATTCGGGCGGGGAATCGGAAGCGATTCCGATTCCCCGCTCTTTCCGTTATTCGTACTGATTGTCATGTTCAGGGCGATAAAAGGACCTTTTTTCTCTCCGATGCCGCGTGCTGTGGCTCAGTTCAGAAAGAGGACCTTTTGACGTCCGCGTCACTGACATGGAAAATTTAAAGAGCGGAGAGAACGCTGTATGACGACAACCATTCAAAGAAAAGGCCGGATCAGACGGGATTTCAAACGCAATTGGAATGTTTATCTGATTGCGCTGCCTGTGGTTGCCTTTTATATTATCTTTCATTATGTTCCCATGGCCGGCATTGTAATCGCTTTTCAGAAATACATTCCGAGCAAGGGCATCTTTGGCAGCCCTTTTGTCGGCTTTGAAAATTTCAGGAGCTTTTTCAACAGCATGTATTGCTGGAGGACGATCAGCAACACCTTCATTCTGAGCCTCTATGATCTTGCTGTCGGCTTCCCTATTCCGATTGTTTTTGCCCTGTTACTGAACGAAATCAGAAACAAACCCTATAAACGGGTCGTACAGACCGTCACCTACATGCCTTTCTTTATCTCCATTGTCGTCGTTTGCGGCATGATAACGGACGCTTTCAAGTCTTCCGGTCCGCTTTCGACCATCATCACATCCATGGGCGGGCCGACAGGCAATCTGCTCGGCAAACCCACTATGTTCCGCGGGATCTTTGTGTATACCAACCTGTGGCAGAATATGGGATCCAACAGTATCATTCTGGTAGCGACGCTGACCACCATCGATCCGGAGCTCTACGAAGCGGCGACTCTGGACGGGGCCAACCGCCTTCAGAAAGCGATTCATGTGACGCTTCCCGGTATTATGTCAACGATCATCATCCTGCTCATCCTGCGTATCGGAAGCCTGATGACTGTCAGCTTTGAAAAGATCATTCTGCTGTACAGTCCTTCCACCTATTCAGTTTCGGATGTTATTTCCACTTTCGTTTACCGTCGCGGTATTGAAAACATGGAATTCGGATACAGCACAGCCGTCGGGTTGTTCAACTCTCTGTGTAACTTTGCTCTTCTGCTGATGGCGAATGCATTCAGCCGCCATTTCTCTGAAACAAGTCTTTTCTGAGGAGGGGTTGACATGTATAAAAGAAAATTCACTGTGGGTACTATTTTCGACATCGCCAATCATATCCTGATGTTTATTCTGTGCCTACTCTGTGTCCTGCCGGTCATTCATGTCATCAACTGCTCATTCAGCGACCCCAAGGAGCTGCTGCAGAATAACAGCATCCTGATCAGGCCTCTTGGGTTTACGACGCTTGGATACAGCCTGATTTTCAAGAACAATTCTATTCTCAACGGCTATGTTAACACGCTGATCTATCTGGTTACCGGCACGCTGCTGAGTACCTGTCTGACGATCATGGGCGCCTTTGTCCTGTCCCGGAAGAATCTGTACTGGGGAAAACTGATCATGTTCCTGATCACGTTCACCATGTTCTTCAGCGGCGGACTGATCCCGTTTTATCTGGTGGTCAATAATCTCGGACTGATGGATACCCGTCTGGCTGTGATCCTGCCGACCGCGCTGAATACCTTCAATCTGATCATCATGCGCACGGCCATGAACGAGATTCCCGCCGGTCTGGAAGAGTCCGCCATGATTGACGGCGCGTCTCCCTTCGTTATCATGACGCGGATTATCGTTCCCCTCTGCAAAGCCAGCATTGCCGTAATCGTTCTGTTCTACGGCGTTGGCATCTGGAACTCCTGGTTCAACGCCTCCATGTTCATCCGCAACCGGAAACTGTACCCGCTGCAGCTGGTGCTGAAAGAGATACTGGTTTCCAATGATACCTCCGCCGTGTTGAATTCAAGCGCTGATCAGACCGGTAAATCCATGGATATCTATAAACCGCTCGTCAAGTACTGCACCATTGTGGCGGCAACGCTTCCTGTGCTTTGCTTCTATCCGTTTGTTCAGAAGTATTTTGTGACAGGCATGATGATCGGTTCCCTGAAGGGCTGATCATCTGATAATTTCAGAAATGAGGGAAAAACATGTACCGGACATCAGAACGCGACCAGTACGAAAGCTTCCGGTTTGATCTTTCCCTGCTCCCTTTCGGGCGGAAGGATTCTCTCCTGGCGATTCTGTACGAAAAGAACGGACTGTATATCAACAGATTTACAAAAGACTATCCGGTACAGACACACGCGGCAACGGAATTCCATCCGAAAGCCATTCAGTTCTGGACCGGTTTGTCGGAAAAACCGACGCCTGTGATCAATAAAGCGTATCCGGATCAGGTGACGCTCTCCGACGGAAAGACGTCCGCGGCCTTCTGTTTTGACGGCAAGGATGCCCTGCGCTTTCTCGGGGAAGGGGAAGGAATGACATTCATTCCGGGTCCGACGGACGGGAATGCCACGTTTGTCGATCTGCAGGATGGTACGGTGCTGTTCAGCAGTCTGCTTGAAGGAGAATTCCTGTTTGTCCCTCTGAAGGGCAGTCTCAGTCTGAACGGACAGCGGCTATCCGCCATACCGGAAGACGGTTGCTTTGAAACAGCTGTCCTGTTCGGTCTGTGTGAGCCGCAACCGCGGGAGCGCTACCGTGATTTCGGGTCCTGTGCCGATGAAAGCTGGGAGAGTTATCTGGCCTGGTACCGCCAGTATCCGGAAACGGACCCGGAATACGAG
>CADBMM010000244.1 GCA_902795795.1 uncultured Lachnospiraceae bacterium
GTAAACTGCGGGAACTTCCCGGAAGCATTCCAGTCAAATTTTCCGCTGTCAACGATTATACCGCCAAGTGTCGTCCCATGTCCACCGATGAATTTTGTGGCGGAATGAATTACGATATCCGCGCCGTGCTCTATCGGACGGATAAGATACGGCGTTCCGAAGGTATTGTCGATCACCAGCGGGATCTTGTGCGAATGTGCGATCTCGGCGATGGCGTCGATATCCGGAATATCCGAATTGGGATTGCCAAGGGTCTCGATGAAGATAGCTTTTGTCTTTTCATTTACAGCCTTTTTGACCGCGTCGAGATCATGTATGTCAACGAAAGAAGTCTGTATTCCGTATTTCGGAAGCGTCTGATCCAGCAGGTTGTAGCTTCCGCCGTAAATGGAATTCTGCGCTACGATGTTTTCGCCCGCGCCCGCCAGGGCCAGAATAGTATATGTAACAGCTGCCGCGCCCGCGGATACTGCCAAAGCTGACGCGCCGCCTTCTAACGCAGCTACCCTTTCCTCAAGTACTCCCTGTGTGGAGTTCGTAAGTCTTCCATATATATTGCCCGCATCTCGAAGATTGAAGCGGTCCGCCGCATGCTGTGCACTGTGAAATACATAAGAAGTAGTCTGATAGATGGGCACCGCCCTTGCGTCCGTTACCGTATCCGCCTGTTCCTGTCCGACATGAAGCTGAAGTGTTTCAAATTTATAAGTGTGTTCGCTCATAGTATTTTCCCCTTCCTCATTCGTAAAAGCCAATTCCCTACTTGTTTGGTAGGTAATATACTCGAATCGCGCACTGCTGTCAACCCCTAAAATTATTTTTTACCCATTGACTTAGTAGGTAAAATAGTCTATAGTGTGAATTACCTACTTGTTAGTGGGGTAAATCGGTATGACAAGCATGACACGGAGACGGCTCTTTTGTCACGCCAAACAAATAAAAGGAGAACACAATGATATACGCAGATAACGCAGCTACTACGAAGATGAGCGAAACCGCCATCAATGCAATGCTGCCTTATATGAATGAAATTTACGGAAATCCGTCCAGTCTCTACTCCTTCGGCCAGCAGGCAAAGGAAGAACTGGAAAAAGCCAGGACTCGCGTCGCCGCATGCCTTGGCTGCGACCCGAAAGAGATAACTTTCACCTCAGGCGGCAGCGAGGCAGATAACCAGGCGATCTTTACAGCGGCAAAATATGGCGAACGCAAAGGCAAAAAGCATATTATTTCCACTGCTTTTGAGCATCACGCTGTTCTGCACACTCTGGAGCGGCTGAAAAAACAGGGCTTTGAAATAACTCTTCTGGATGTTCACAAAAACGGCGTCATCGATCCCTCTCAGGTGGCGGAGGCTATCCGCGAGGATACCTGCCTCGTTACCATTATGTACGCCAACAATGAGATCGGCACGATCCAGCCAATCGAAGAGATTGGAAAGATCTGCCGCGAAAAAAATGTCCTCTTCCACACCGACGCCGTCCAGGCTGCCGGTCATCTCCATATTAATGTAAAAGAACAGAATATCGACATGCTTTCTCTCTCTGCCCATAAGTTCCATGGGCCAAAAGGCATTGGCGTTCTTTACGCGAAGCGCGGGATCATCCTGGATACGCTTATAAACGGGGGCGCTCAGGAGCGCGGAAAACGTGCAGGAACGGAAAATCTTCCGGCAATAATGGGAATGGCTGCGGCGCTGGAAGAGGCCTGCGCAGGTATCGATAACTATTCCGAAAAACTCACAGCGCTTCGCGACCGACTTATTGAAGGTCTGGATAAGATACCTTATGGCGAGCTGAACGGCGACCGTGAAAAACGCCTGCCCGGCAACGTGAACTTCTGCTTTGAAGGGATCGAAGGCGAATCTCTCCTCCTGCTGCTTGATGACAAAGGCATCTGCGCATCCTCCGGAAGCGCCTGTACCTCCGGATCGCTCGATCCCAGCCACGTGCTGCTTGCCATCGGCAGGCCGCATGAGGTCGCGCACGGCTCTCTCCGCCTCACCATCGGTGAGGATACGACCGAGGAAGATATAGATTATATGATAGAAGCGGTCACCGAGGTCGTGACCTATCTTCGGAACATGTCGCCATTCTGGCGGGATCTGACCACCGGAAAAAGGACTCATGTGTTCGCAAAATAAAAAACAAAAATTCGTTTATATGTATTATAATTAAAATAACCCGGACGCCGGGGGAAAGGAAGATCCGCCCGTTACCATTGCGGCAGGATCAAAAAATCGAATAATGGCATTATACAGTGATAAGGTAATGGATCACTTCCGCAATCCGCGGAACGTTGGAGTTATTGAGGATGCTGACGGAGTCGGCGAGGCAGGAAATCCTGTCTGCGGCGACATCATGAAGATCTATCTGAAGATCGATAACGATACGATCTCTGATGTAAAGTTTGAAACGTTCGGCTGCGGAAGCGCTATCGCTTCCAGTTCCATGGCGACAGAGCTTATCAAGGGAAAGCCGGTCGAAGAAGCCGCCTCTCTTACGAACAAAGCCGTAACCGAGGCCCTTGACGGACTGCCGGCTCACAAGCTGCACTGCTCCGTCCTTGCCGAGGAAGCTATCAGGGCCGCGCTTAAGGATTATTATGACCGTCACGGGATCGCCTATGACGAGAACCGCTTCGCGGCAGCGATAGATTGCGCGCACTGTCACGATGCCATGCCGAACTGAATTCAAACCTGCTTAAGCGGCAGAATCTTAAAGGATGGTGAAGATCAATGATGGTATCGACACGGGGGCGCTACGCCCTCCGCGTAATAATAGATCTGGCGGAAAACGGTAAAGATGGATATATCCCTATGCGTGAGGTAGCTTCGCGTCAGGAAATATCCCTGAAATATCTGGAGCGGATCATGCCGACGCTGGTCGCGGAAGGCATGGTGGAAGGCGTTCACGGCAAAGGCGGCGGATACCGCCTCTCGAAGGATCCCGGTTCCATAAAGATCGGTGAGATCCTGAAGATCACGGAGGGAGATATCGCTCCGGTGGCCTGTCTGGAATGTAATGCCGGAGAATGCAGCCGTACCGCCGACTGCCGCACACTTCCGATGTGGAGCGAGCTGAACGACCGCATCAATGACTATCTCAACAGCGTGACCATCGCTGATCTCATGAAAAAGTAAAGTACAGATGCTGTCGCCCAACTGTTTTCACTCACCAGAAATGTTCCGCGATGAATACGATCACCGGGATCGTAATAATAGAGAGGATCGTGGAAATGACGACTGTCTCCACCGCGTAACGGTAATCGCTGTTGTAGAGCTGGGCGTAGACCGCCACATTCGATCCTACCGGGCAGGCTGCGGCGATCAGGACCGCCAGTTTGCAGGCATGCCATGATCCCGGGATGAATTTCAGCAGCATCATGACCACGAGCGGGACCAGAAGCATTCTCGTAAACGAAATTTTATAAAGCACCTTCTTGCTAAACATGACCCGAATATCAGTCTGCGCAAGATATACGCCCACCGTAAACATTGCGAGGGGCGTATTTAATTCTGTCGTAATTTCCAGCGCACGGGTAACGATCCCCGGCAGCGGAAGCTGCGTGAAAAAGAAAAACAGACCGATAACGATCGCGATCAGAAAAGGCGCCGTAAGTACCTGCTTTGCATTCATGCTCTTCCGGTCTCCCGTAAGCAGCACCTTTCCGTAAGTGAACTGAAGCAGGTTCAGAAAACCGATATACGGGGCGATATAAAAAACGGAATCATTTCCCAGGATCGAGATGATCAGCGGAATGCCGAAAAATCCGGGATTTGAAAAAGAAGATGCAAAAGAAGCAACTCCGTCTTTTTTGAACATCAGCCTGGATATAAGGATGCTGATGCCGAGCGCTGCCGCGGCAAGCGCCGTACTGATCAACAGCCCCTTAAGCATTTCCGGTGTGCGCTCCAGCATAAATCCCTTGATTATTACGGCAGGCAAAACGATGTAGATCAGGATATTTCCTATCGTCTTGCTGCCCTCAAGGGTGATCTTTCCGGCGCGGAAAAGCAAAAAGCCTATCCCGGCCATTATAAACATGATAATTATCTGCTGAACCAGCAGGATCACAGTATCCATAGATGTTCTGCCTCTGTTTCAAGTCCTTCCACTGTATTTCATCCGGTTCCCGGTTCTGCTGAGCAGCGACAGTCAGCCGTTAATGACCGAAACTGTACCGTCCGACCGTATCGCTCTGCAGCA
>CADBMM010000245.1 GCA_902795795.1 uncultured Lachnospiraceae bacterium
CGGAATAGCTCAGTCGGTAGAGCACTTCACTCGTAATGAAGGGGTCGTCAGTTCAAGTCTGATTTCCGGCTTACGGGCTGCTGCAAGAAAGGTTTGCGGCAGCTTTTTTTTAATTATTACAGGAGGGTAGTTATGGCAAAGTACATCAGCAGATATGGAGAAGTTGCTCAGCCGGCAAGGACCGGCCTTATCGACGGATGCAGGCATATTGCCACTTTGGATGCGTCCGTTCATCCCGGATGTCCTTTTAACGATGCCGTTTGGTATACGAAAGAAGGAAAAGGCACAGGCCTTATAAAACATGAAAATGATCTGCTTTTGATGTTTATTGGCTCAAATTTTGAAGACAGAGATGACCTCGGTGCAGAAGTCATTTACAGAGTCGAAAATGATGTTTTCACGTTGAAGAGATCATGCTTTGTATTTGTACCCGCCGGTAAGGCTCACGGACTTGTGGAGATCCGCAGCCTTCGTAAAGCATTCGTCTCAAATATCTGTTTTTACCAGACAGATGTTTATGAGGAATCACCTGCCGAGCCGAAAGATCCGGAAGGAACATATTTGAAAAATGTGATAGAAGGATATATACCTGTTCAGAACAAGGAGATGCCGCCTGAGGGCTGGTGGCCGACTATCTGGATCGATGCGAAAAAGCTTGAAGGCGCTCCTTATATGGAAGCGCTCTGGTTCGGAAAGGAGAAATTCTGGGGACCTGAGACACATACTCACAGCTTCGATGAAGTTCTGGCCTTTTTCAGTCCCGATCCGGACCATCCCGGAGATCTTCCCGGTGAGATCCATTATGATGTAAATGGAGAGACTTTAAAATCGGTCAACAGCTTTTATCTCTTCATCCCGGCGGAAACGCCTCATTCACCTATATATGTGCCGCGTATTACACATCCGGTGATCCATTTCTCAGGAGGCGGTCACGAAGAATATGAGCTCGAATATACAAAATAATGATTAATAAAAAGCTGGGGCTGCAGCGCAGCCCCAGCTTTTTATCTCATTCAAGCTCTTCAGAGAGTGTCTCCCATTTTTCGTACAGCTCTTCGAGCTCGGACTCAAGAATGGACCGCTTTTTTGCAAAGTCGGCAAGAGCCGAAGAGTTTGAAACATTTTCGGGGAGTAAGATCTGGTCATCGATTTCCCTGATCGCGGTTTCATGAGCTTCGATTTCTGCTTCAGTCTTTTTAAGGTCGTTTTCCAGCTTCCTTAAGCGAGCCTGTTCTTTTTTGTAATCTTTCCATTCAGTAAGATTTGCGGAAGCTGTTTCGCTGGCACCCGCAGAGACATTGTCCTGAGCGGCCTTTTTTTCTGCCTTCTTTTCGGCATAGTAATCATAAATACCCTTGTATTCCGTCAGTTTTCCGTTTTCAAGCTCGATGATCCTGGTTGCGGTCTTATTGATGAAATACCTGTCATGACTGACGCAAAGGACTGTTCCTTCATAATCGTTTATAGCCTGTTCAAGTATTTCCCTAGATACTATGTCCAGGTGGTTTGTCGGCTCATCGAGTATAAGGAAGTTTGCCTGTGACAGCATAAGCTTTGCGAGTGACAGTCTGGCTTTTTCGCCACCGCTTAAATTTTCTGTTTTCTTGAAGATATCATCGCCGGTAAACATGAAGCCGGCAAGGAGGTTCCTTATTTCGGTATTTGAAAGATAAGGATACTCATCTGATATTTCCTCGAAAATATTCTTTGAAGGATCCAGTATCTGGTGCTCCTGATCATAATATGCATGAAAAACATTGGCACCAAACTTTACTGAACCGGAATCAGGTGTTTCGATCTCGTTTATTATTTTCAGGATAGTCGTTTTACCTGTTCCGTTATCGCCGATCAAAGCGACTTTTTCAGAACGGTACACATTAACTTCAAGTCCATCGAAAAGTCTGACTTTTCCGTACGACTTGGAAAGATCTTTCACTGTCAGCACATCGTTTCCTGAAAGAACAGCGGGAGAGAGTGTCAGATGCATATCGTTTTTTAATTCAATAGGCTTATCCAGCCTTTTTATTTTATCCAGGGCTTTTACCCGCGATTCGGCTCGCTTGATCGATTTTTCCCTGTTGAATGAACGCAGCTTTGCAATGACTTCCTCCTGATGCTTGATCTCGGCCTGCTGGTTCATATATGCCTTAAGCTTAGCACGGCGGTCTTCAGCTTTTTTATGACTGTATAAAGTATAGTTACCATCATAAGATGACGCGTGATGGTTTTCTATCTCTACGACCTTTGTGACTATTCTGTCCAGAAAATATCTGTCGTGCGAAACTATCAGTACTGCACCTTTATAACTGTTTATATAGCCCTCAAGCCATTCAACGGATTTCAGGTCAAGATGGTTAGTAGGTTCGTCGAGAAGAAGAAGATCGTTTTCGGTAAGCAGAAGACGGCCAAGCGCTGCCCTTGTTTTTTCACCGCCTGACATGGTCGATACGACCTGAGTCAGATCACGATGGGAAAAGCCGAGTCCGTGGATAACTCCGTTGATCTCGCTTTCTGCAGCAAAACCGTTCTTCAGTTCAAAGGTATGAACAAGAGCAGAGTAGCTTTGCATAAGCTCTTCCAGCTCATTTCCTGAAAGGAGCTTCATGCGTTCCTCCATTTCACGAAGCTGTTTTTCCATCCTGAATACATCTTGTTTAGCCTCTTTGATGTATTCATAAAGGGTCATTTCTGAAGAGATCTCATGCACCTGCGGCAGATAACCGACTGCAGCCTGTGAGGAAATAAATATATTCCCCTCATCAGGCGTTATCTCCGACATGATCAGCCGGAGAAGGGTCGTTTTGCCGCTACCGTTATTTCCGATAAGCGCGCATTTCTGGCCTTCTTCTATATGAAACGAAATGTTTTCTATTGCGATTTCTGAATTATAGGATTTGGTGATCCCCTGAACGTCCAGTATCATCTGAATTCTCCGTAATGGTTTTTACCGGAATATGTTAATACATATCAACACTAAAAATCAAGTACAGGTTCGTTTGTTAGTTTTAAACGAAAAAATCTCATAAAAAGGCTTGAGATTAGTAATGTTGATGATATAATAAAAGTTGGAGATTTATATATCCAATTCAAATTCAGGAGGTATGGTCCAATGAACACATTACAGATAGAAAAAGTTATCGGCCGCGAGGTTATCGATTCCAGAGGAAATCCCACAGTTGAAGCTGAGGTCACTCTCTGGGACGGTACTGTAGGAAGAGGCATTTCACCAAGCGGTGCATCAACAGGTGAATTTGAAGCACTTGAACTTCGTGACGGCGACAAGAGCCGGTTCGGCGGAAAAGGCGTTACTAAAGCTGTAAACAATGTAAATACAGTTATTGCAGACGCGATCGTCGGCATGGATGCTTCGGATATTTATGCGATCGACGCAGCCATGCTTAAGGCCGATGGAACTAAGGGCAAGACCAATCTTGGCGCCAATGCTATCCTTGCAGTTTCGATAGCTTGTTCACAGGCAGCAGCAAAGAGCCTTGATATTCCGTTATACAGATTCTTCGGCGGAATAAACGGAAACCGTCTTCCTGTCCCGATGATGAATATTTTAAACGGTGGTGCTCATGCATCAAACTCTGTAGATACTCAGGAGTTTATGATAATGCCCGCTGGTGCCCCGACATTTAGAGAAGGTCTCAGATGGTGTACAGAAGTCTTTCACGCGCTTCAGTCTCTTCTGAAGAAAGAAGGACAGACAACGGCTGTAGGCGATGAAGGCGGCTTTGCTCCGAATCTGAAGAGCGATGAGGATACCATCGAGCATATCCTCCAGGCAATTAAAGATGCTGGATATGAACCCGGAAAGGATTTTGTTCTTGCAATGGATGCTGCTGCATCTGAGTGGAAGAGCGAAAAGGGAAAGGGCTTCTATCATCAGCCGAAATCCGGAAAAGATTTTACTTCAGATGAGCTTATCGCTCATTGGGCTTCACTTGTTGAGAAGTACCCGATCGCATCGATCGAGGACAGTCTTGATGAGGAAGACTGGGAAGGCTGGAAGAAGATGACGGAGCAGCTCGGAGGAAAGGTACAGCTGGTTGGTGATGACCTTTTCGTTACTAATACCGAGCGTCTTGCAAAAGGTATAGAACTTGGTTGCGGAAATTCGATCCTTATTAAGCTTAATCAGATCGGTTCTGTTTCCGAGACAATGGAAGCTATAAAGATGGCTCATAAAGCAGGCTATACTGCAGTTGTTTCTCATCGTTCAGGCGAATCTGAGGATACGACTATAGCTGACCTTGCCGTTGCTCTGAATGCAGGACAGATAAAGACCGGTGCTCCCAGCAGAAGTGAGCGTGTAGCAAAATACAATCAGCTTATCCGCATAGAAGAAGCTCTTGGCGAAGGAGCTGTATATCCGGGCTTTGCGACCTTTAATAAAAAATAATCTTTTATATAGCTTATAAAAAACGGTTCTGTCAGAATAAGACTGGCAGAACCGTTTTTATGATTTAAAAGTTATTCCTCAATTATTGCAGCAGCTGCTTTCGCAAGCGCGGCGTTGTGTCTGGCTGCGACATCAGCCTGCGTGATATATTTACCGTCTTCCGTATAAGCTTCGCTGTCAGGGATCTTTTCAAGCCGGCAGGCGCAGACCTTATACTCCGGTATTCTGGCGAATTTATCAAGCGCAGCATTCGTAAGCCAGTTGCAGTCGCCATCCGGGAAGTGGAAAGGCATCCAGCACTCTCCGGGGCTTGTCTTATCGGAAACACGAGCTTCTGATGTGATCACGCCTCGTCTGGAACGTACACGGATCCTTTCACCGTTCTTTATTCCAAGCTTTTCGGCATCTTTCGTATTTACCTCGACAAATGAGTTGCCTGATATTTTCATGAGGCCGGGAGTTCTTCCTGTCATGGCCCTGGTCGTATAGTGATAGAGAATACGCCCAGTCGAGAGGATCGTGGGATACTCTTCATCGGTAACTTCGGCAGGCGGGATATATTCGGTCGGGTAGAGCAGACCGAGGCCGCGGCTGAATTTGCCGACATGCATAATCGGTGTTCCGGGATGCTTATTGTCCGGGCAGGGCCATTGAAGGAATTTGCCTTCCGAAGCGTCAAGCCGCGCGTGACTCATTCCGTGGAATGACGGAGTGAGCGAAGCCATTTCATCGAAGATCTCGGAAGCTGTCAGGGTAGGCTGATCATAACCCATTCTTCGCATGAGATCACAGATTATATCCGTATCCAGGCGCATGTTTCCGGGAACCGTTACTGCCTTCCGTACGCGCTGTACACGGCGCTCTGTATTTGAGAAGGTACCTTCCTTTTCTGCGTAGGCGCGGCCAGGAAGGATAACATCAGCGAGTTTCGCTGTCTCGGTCATGAAAAGTTCCTGAATTACGAAAAAGTCAAGCTTGCCGAGAGCTTTAAGGATATGATGGGTATCCGGGTCGGTAACTACAGGATCCTCTCCGTAAATATAAAGACCATGGACCTTGCCGTCTATCATGGCGGTAAAGGTATCTGTTGCGTGCAGACCTATCTCTGTCGGCAGGGATACGCCCCATGCTTTTTCGAATTTTTCACGCACAGCTGCATCGGTCACATCCTGATAGCCGGGATATTTGTTCGGCATAGCACCCATATCGCAGGCACCCTGGACGTTGTTCTGACCGCGGAGAGGATTGACGCCGCAGCCGCTTCGTCCAAGTTTTCCGACAAGCATTGCCATATTGGACATCGACATTACACCTTCGGTTCCCGTGGAATGTTCGGTTACACCGAGGCAATAGATGATAGGAGCTTTTTGGGCGGTAGCATATATTCTTGCCGCTGTACGGAGATCATCCGGATCGATATGGCAGATCTCGCCTACGCGTTCCGGAGTATAATCCTTTACGATCTCTTTAAGCTTTTCAAAACCCTCTGTCCGTTCTGCAATGAACTTCTCGTCTATAAGCCCTTCCTCTATGAAGATATGGCACATGCCGTTGGCAAATGCGATATTCGTACCGGGACGGAGCTTTAAGTGAACATCGGCTTCTTTTGCAAGATCGATATCACGGGGATCTACTACTATAAGCTTCGTGCCTTTTCGTACAGCTTCGCGGATCTGCATTCCAACGACCGGATGTGCTTCTTCGGGATTTGAGCCGACAAGCATTATGGCATCCACATCGTGGGTGATGTCATAAATCGGGTTGGTCATGGCGCCGGAACCAAGTGTCATCGCAAGTCCTGATACAGAAGCGGAGTGGCAGACACGGGCACAGTTATCGGTGTTGTTCGTGCCGAAGCATGTGCGGACCATTTTCTGGACCATATATACATCTTCGTTGGGACTCCTTGAGCAGGCGAAGCCGGCAAGAGAATCCGGACCGTAGTTCTTTTTGATCTCCATGAATTTTGCTGCGACAAGGTCGAGAGCCTCGTCCCAGGAAGCTTTGCGGAATTTTCCTGTCTTCTTATCTTTGATAAGGGGATCTGTTATGCGGTCTGTGCTGTGTACGAACTTATATGAACCGAAACGTCCTTTGACACAAAGCCTTCCGTGATTCGACTCTCCGTCTGCAGCTTTAACATCGACTATACGGTTGTTCTTAACTATTAGATCGAACTGGCAGCCGACTGCACAATGCGGACAGGTCGTACGTACACGGTTCGTTTCCCAGGTACGGTAGTTCTTTGCGGGCTTTTTGTAAAGCGCACCTGTAGGGCAGTTTTCAGCGCAGTTTCCGCATGATTCACAGATCGTGGTATTCCAGGCTTCACCGAAGGGAGTATCTATAACGTTGAATCTTCCTGTGCGGCGGATGTTTATAGCCTTGCGTCCTGTCACCTTTTCGCAGGTGCTTACACATCTCTGGCAATGGATGCAGAGCCTTGGACGATAGCCGAGGAATGGATGTGATTCCGCGGGTTCGCTTTCGATCTTGTATCTGGTTCCGACATATGAAGTGTAAGCTACGCCATAATCGTTGCAGACTTTCTGAAGTTCGCAGAAGCCGTTTGAAGAGCAGGAAAAGCAGTCCTGGTGATGGTCGGAAAGCAGAAGATCAAGAGCCATTTTACGTGCTTCTACCACCTTGTCTGACATAGTTTCGATGACCATACCTTCTACCGCGAGAGTATTGCATGATGTAAAGAGCTTTTCATATCCCTGTATTTCAACAAGACAGACACGGCACGATCCGATGTTGTTTATGTTCTCGAGATAACAAAGAGTGGGAATCTCAATTCCGGCGCTTCTTGCGGCCTGAAGTATGGTCATACCTTCGGAAGCCTTTACCGGCTGACCGTTAATCGTTAAATTGATCATTCGTCACGCCCTCCTTTCAATACACCGCAGCCGAAGTGGTCGCAGCGCAGGCACCTTCCTGCCTCCTGCATGGCTTCTTCCAGGGTGAGGGGGTTTTCAACAGCTTCAAAATCATGCTTGCGGATATAAGCCGGACGTTCGGTAATATTGGAACGTCCTGTCTGGATCCTGTTGTTTTCCTTAGGTTCCGGAGCAGAAGTTGAACAGTTAAGCTTATGATTATAACCGAGATAATCGTCAATATTACGGGCAGCAACTTTTCCGGCTGCAATGGCCTGTATGGCTGTCGCCGGGCCTGTAGCACAGTCGCCGCTGGTAAAGACGCCTGGCATTCCGCATGCGGCGGTATCTAGACCTGCGGCAAAAGCGCCCTTTTCCATTGTCATACCGAATTCCTCAAAGGGAGCGGATACTATATCCTGGCCGACTGCTACGAGGATAATGTCGCAGGGGATACGCAGCGGGTCTTTTTTTGCGTCGATCGGGCTCGGACGTCCGCCCTTATCATAAGAGCTGACCATCTGAGGCTGTGCCCAGAGGGCAATGCAGTTTCCGGCCTCATCTTTTTCGATTGCCTTAGGAGCCAGCAGAGTAAGGATCTCAACACCTTCCATGATGGCAGATTCGATCTCTGATTTAAGAGCAGTCATATCGTCCTGACGCCTTCGATAAACGACACGTACATCTTTTGCGTTGCAGCGGACTGCGGATCTTGCCGCGTCCATGGTCACATTTCCGCCCCCGATAACGACAACGTTTTTGCCGGTATAATCAGGTATGTTGCCGTTTCCGATATGATCGAGCATTTCAACTGCAGAAATGACATTTCCGGCGTTTATATTATCGATGCGCAGTGTTTTGCCGGTCTGGGCACCAATGGATACGAACATTGCGTCATAACGGTCGCGGATCTGGTGAAGCGGAACAGTCGTTCCGACTAATGATTCGTATTCTACCTTGATATCGCCTGCCTTGAGGATCGCATTAATATCTTCATCGAGCCGATCCTTGGGGAATCTGTAGTTAGGAATTCCGTAACGGAGCATGCCTCCAAGTTTTTTATGACGCTCGTATATCGTTACGCTGTGTCCCATAAGAGCGAGATAGTATGCGCAGGTCAGTCCTGCGGGACCTCCGCCTATAACGGCAATTTTCTTGCCGGTAGAAGGGCTTGCTTTTGGAACCGGAACTTTGTCTGCAGCGGCGTGGTCTACCGCATATTTTTTAAGTCCGCGGATATTTACGGCGTCGTCGAGCATCCTGCGTCTGCAGCGTTCTTCACACGGATGTTCGCAAATCATGGCGCAGGCTGTGGGAAGCGGATTATCCTTGCGTATCAGTTCGATCGCGCCGGCATAATCCTTTTCTCCGACTAAGGCAATATATCCAGGTATATCGACATGTGCAGGGCAAAGATGGATGCATGGAACTTTTTGACCTACATCAGAAAGACACAGATGCTGGTCGATATGTGAAATATACTCATCCTTAAAGGTCTCGAGGCCCTGAAGAACGTCATCGGCGGCCTGATATCCGATAGCGCAGTCTGCGCTGTCGCGGATGAATTCGGCCAGCTTTTTCATTTCATTGAGTATATCCATGTCCGCGTCGCCGTCAAGGATCTTCTGCAGCAATGCCGCGAGCTGCGGAAGACCATCACGGCATGGCACGCATTTACCGCAGGTCTGATTGATTGACAGATTCAGAAGGGAAAGCTGTACCGTTAAAGGACAGGCTCCCGGAGGATAGCTTTTGATCTTGTTCTCAAGCTTGATCCAGAAGCGCCCCAGCTTTTTGACAGAGCTGTTCCTGGGCGCAAGATAAATTTTGCTCATAACTTACTCTCCTTACTGCCGCGTTTATTGTTATTTATATGCAATGGACATATCCGCGCTCCTATAATCGGATAAAACTGTCCGGATGCGCATTAAATAAAACGGTTATGCCGCTGCTTTTGGCAAGTTCAATGGCTTCGCAGGTAGGCTGTGCTTTTGAAACTACGATGGGGATCCCTGCCCTGATTATCTTCATGACCATGTCAAGGGGCAGGCGTCCGCTGGTATAGATTATAGATGTATGCAGATCGATGTCATTAAGCAGGGCCCATCCCACAGCTTTGTCGATAGCGCTGTGTCTTCCGAGATCTTCACAGCACACGACGATCCTGCCGTCGTGCATAAGCATCGTACTGTGAGTATTCCCCGTAGCCATATAGACAGGGGTTTCCATTTTTTGCTGAAGTGTTTCGGATAGAGTAAAGATCCAGTCATTCTCAAATTTGATTTCAGATGGTTTTTCGGGTTCGGATGGAAGGACCGAATCTGCGGAATGGTCAAGCTTTACATAGACGGTTTTCCCGTCAGGGGAAAATTCAAGTGATATAACGCTTTCTTTACCGCGGATAAGGCCATCGGAAAAAAGTCGTCCGATCACGAGCTCAGGCAGCTGGGTCGGAGTACAGGTAATATCAAAAGAATGCGTTCCGTCGATCCATATCGAAAGCGGATGTTCGACGGGATGATTCTGGGTGCTGATTTCAGAGTCATTTCCGCGCGTTATATTAAGGCCGCCTATGCTTTTATATGCCGGTATATCATGCCTGGGCAGTATTATTTCCATTTATCATACCCCTTCAATTTATATGTTTTATATTCTATCATCTTAATATTTATAAATATAACAAATATGTGGTATATTATAAACAAAAAACAATATATGATATTCATGCATTTTAAGAATACAACGGTCAGATCATGACAGTCATAACTGGTCTGTCTGATGCGTTATATGATCGGAGGCAGGCTTGATTGGATCATTATAAAAGCTGCTCATTATGCCCAAGAAACTGCAATGCAGACAGAATGAAAGGACGGTTGGGGTACTGCGGATCATCTGACCGGATGACGGCTGCAAGAGCAGCCCTTCATATGTGGGAGGAACCGTGCATTTCAGGCAGGGAAGGCTCCGGAACGATATTTTTTGCAGGATGCGCGCTTAAATGCGTATATTGCCAGAATCGCTCGATTGCTTTGAGAAAAGCCGGAAAGGAGATATCGGCCGGCCGCCTGAGCGAAATTTTTTTCGAACTTGCCGAGAAAGGCGCGAATAATATCAATCTCGTAACCGCAGATCATTTCATTCCGGAGATTGTTAATGCAATAAGAATGGCCAGGGATAATGGTTTCGGCCTCCCCTTTCTGTTGAACACAAGCTCATATGTCAAAACAGATACGTTGAAAATGCTGGACGGGCTTGTGGATATTTATCTGCCCGACATGAAATATATAGATCCAAGAACAGCGCTTGAGTATTCAAACGCAGCAGATTATCCTGCCGCAGCAAAAGAAGCTATTGATGAGATGGTACGACAGCTGAGAGCCAGATCAAACGACGGAAGGGTCAGAAATATTTTCGACAGCAGAGGGATAATGCAGCAGGGGATAATTATCAGGCATATGCTTCTTCCGGGGCACGTGCTTGAGGCAAAACTGATCGTCAGGTACCTGCATGAAAAATACGGCGATGAAGTGTATTTAAGCCTTATGAGCCAGTATACACCGCCAAAAGATCTTCCCGGAAGGTTTGCAAAAATATCCCGGAGGGTAACGCAAAGAGAATATGAAAGTCTTTTGGATTACGCAGCAGAGCTGGGAATAACAAAAGGTTTCATGCAGGAAGGTGCTGCCGCAGATGAGAGCTTTATACCGGCATTTAACTGCGAAGGGATCTGACGTTCCGCATCAAAGCTTCGACAGATGAAGTGCCTTGAATAAATGATTTAAGAGGATAATGAAATGCCAGATATGAAAAAGAACTATAATGTCATAGAAGACGGATACGGTTCAAATCCGATGCTTATAAAGAGATCGATCGATAATCTTGCGGCTATGCCGGGACGAAAAGTAGCGGTTCTCGGCGAACTTGGTGATATGCACAAAGCTTCATCCGGTCTGCACAGGGAAGTCGGCAAACATTGCTTTGACAAGGGGATAGATCTCCTTTGCTGTGTCGGCGATCTTGGCGCGGAAATAGGGCGCGGCGCTGAGAAGGCAGCCGAAAAAGCGCTGAAGAAAGATCCGGATGCCGTAAAATGTGAAATACTCTATTATATATCCCGTGAAATGCTCCTTAAAGAGCTGCCGGAAGTTCTGGAAGACGGCGACAATGTTCTTGTAAAAGGTGCACCGTCCACAAACCTTCGAGGGATCATCGATATGCTTAAGGCGCAGCAGATCTGATGCTGATCCCAACAACAAAATATATACGGAGAATCAATTATGGGAATATCTGATATAGCTTCTGAACTGGTCAACGGAAACCTCGATGAAGCGGCTGAAAAACTTAAAGAACCGTCTATCTGGGTGGCAATTGTTATTGCGATCGGTGTATTGGTGGTCGTGCTGCTGGTGATAAGACAATTTGGGAAAAAAGCCAAAGAGAAATTTAATGCAGGACAGCAGGCTACGGTAGCCCAGGTAATACTGAATACGATCAGACTTTTTGTAGTCATCGTATTTGTGATCACTTTAATGAATATCCTTGGAATAAATGTCAGTGGTGTAAGTGCATTTATCGGGATAATAGTTATTGTAATAGGTCTTGCTATCCAGGATTTCCTGAAAGACATAATCATGGGGATCCATATACTCACAGATAAGTTTTTTGATGTGGGCGATACCGTTTTATATGACGGAATAGAAGGAACGGTGGAAGAGTTCACTCTGACCTCTACAAAGATCAAAGCCCTGGCCGACGGTTCCGATTATTCTGTCGCAAACAGGAATGTAGAAAAGATCCAGAAACTCAGTAATGTCATTAACATCCGTCTGCTTATAGCCCTGGAGGAAGAAGTAGAAAATGTTGAAAAAGTGCTTAAGGCCGCATGTCCGAAGATCACTGCGGTAGATGGAATCGAAAGCGCTAAATTTCTTGGATTCGACGGATATGCGTCATCGGGGTCGAATTATCTCGTACAGGTCTGTTTGGAGAATGCTTCTGATAGATTGCCGCTCAGGCGGGCGGCTCTGCGCGTTCTCAACATTGAATTAAGAGAGAATGGTATTGAAATACCGTACGAGCACGTTGTCATTACGAAAAAGGCAGCGGACAAGTCATTGAACATCCCATCTGCTTAAGATATAATAAACTGATTGCATCTGCAGCAATGCTGAGGTTATTGAAACGGATCCGCCTGTGGATGTAAATACATTTTCAGAGAAGAAAGGAAGTATATGTTATGGCAAAATATTTTTGTAATGTTTGCGAAGTAGAATTTGAATCTGACGATGAAAATCCCGTATGCCCGGTATGCGGAGCATCCGGAGATGATCTTGTAAAACAGGAAGACGAAGCTGAATAAGAAGAAGGAGAACGGCATGCGTCTTACTTCACTTGCCTATATAGAAAAAGATGATAAATATCTGATGCTTCACCGCACCAAAAAGGAAAACGATCAGAGCCATGACAAGTGGCTCGGGATCGGAGGAAAGTTCGAAAAGGACGAAACGCCTGATGAGTGCATGATAAGGGAAGTAAAGGAAGAAACAGGCCTTGATGTCCTTAAGTACAGATTTGCAGGTGTGGTCACCTTTCTGTCCGATATCTATGAAACGGAATACATGTTTCTGTTTGCAGTGACCGAATATCAGGGTCAGATAAAGGAATGCTCAGAGGGTGACCTTGCCTGGGTCGAGAAGAGCAGGATACCTGAGCTGTATATCTGGGAGGGGGATAAGCTCTTCCTTGAAAGAATGCAGAAAAGCGACAAGTTTTTTTCAATGATGGTAAGATACGAGGGCGATGATCTCGCCGACTGGAAGTTTTATGATTAAGATAAACGGAGAAAACAAAGATATAGACAATGTCCTGCTTACGGACTATCTCGCGGAAAACGGATACAGGCCTGAGAGGATCGCTGTGGAATGCAACGAAATGATGGTTCCGAAGGCGGAATATGAAAATTTCGTCCTGCATTCCGGAGATGTTGTCGAGATAGTAAGCTTTGTGGGCGGAGGCTGAAATGCTTAAAGATACATTTACGCTTGGAGGAAAGGAATTTTCTTCCAGGTTTATTTTAGGATCAGGAAAATACTCGATGGAGCTGATAAAGGCTGCGGTAGAAAATGCCGGTGCCGAGATCATAACTCTGGCTGTGAGAAGAACGAATACGAAAGATTCTGAAAGTATTCTGGATCATATACCGGATAACGTGACTCTGCTGCCGAATACCTCAGGAGCCAGGGATGCGAAGGAAGCGGTGAGGATCGCCAGAATGGCTCGAGAGCTTGGATGCGGAGATTTTGTTAAGATCGAGATCATGAGGGACAGCAAATATCTGCTTCCGGATAATTCCGAAACAGTCAAGGCGACAGAAATACTCGCCGGGGAAGGATTCGTTGTACTTCCGTATATGTATCCTGACCTTAACATTGCGAGAGATCTTCAGAACGCCGGAGCTGCTGCAGTTATGCCGCTTGCCGCGCCGATAGGCTCGAACAAAGGACTGGCTACCAGGGACTTTATACAGATACTTATCGATGAGATAGATCTTCCGATCATCGTTGACGCAGGAATAGGAAGACCTTCACAGGCTTGCGAGGCCATGGAAATGGGTGCGGCCGCTATCATGGCGAATACTGCCATTGCGACAGCAAATAATATTCCGGAAATGGCAAAAGCATTTAAATATGCGATCGAAGCCGGCAGAAGCGCTTATCTTGCAGGACTCGGACGGGTGCTTGAAAGAGGGGCTTCGGCTTCCGACCCGCTTACGGGATTTTTAAGGGATTAAGGGGTCTTATCTTAATGGCAGAAAACAGTTTTTTTGTAGATTCAGAAAAATTAAGCGAAAAAGCCCTGGAAAAAAAACACAGGCTTGAAAGAGATCCTTCTTCCCGTACTGATCATATGGCGTATATGCCGGGGATGGAGCAGATCGACTCCGATATCAAGGAAAAGGTCCTTGCGGCAATGAAGGATTATGATCCCGAAAGATACACAGCTGCGGACGTGAAAAGAGCACTTGATAACGACAGATGTTCGGTCGAAGATTTTAAGGCGCTTCTTTCGCCGGCAGCGGCTCCCTTCCTTGAGCAGATGGCCGCAAAGGCAAAGACTGAGACCGGAAAGCATTTCGGTAATACGGTGTATATATTTACACCGCTTTATATTGCCAATTACTGTGAAAACTATTGTATTTACTGTGGATTCAACTGCTATAACGATATCCATCGTAAAAAGCTGGATTACGATGAGATCGAAAAAGAAATGGAAGTCATCGCCGCATCTGGGATCGAAGAGATACTGATGCTTACTGGCGAGAGCAGGGGAATGAGTCCTGTTGAATACATTGGGCAGGCTTGCAGGATCGCTCGTAAATATTTCAGAAATATAGGTCTTGAGATCTATCCGGTGAATTCCGACGAATATAAATATCTTCACGAATGCGGAGCGGATTACGTTACCGTTTTCCAGGAGACCTACGATACGGATAAATACGAAACGCTGCATCTGATGGGTCATAAAAGGGTGTGGCCCTACAGATTTGATGCACAGGAACGCGCTCTTTTGGGTGGAATGAGAGGTGTCGGCTTTTCGGCACTGCTTGGGCTTTCAGATTTCAGAAAAGATGCGCTGGCTACTGCCTTGCATGTTTATCTTCTGCAGAGAAAATACCCGTATGCGGAGTATTCATTGTCATGTCCGAGACTTCGTCCAATAATTAATAATGACAAGATAAATCCGTTGGATGTGCATGAAAAGGAGCTTTGCCAGGTACTGTGCGCATACAGGATATTCCTTCCGTTTGCGGGCATTACCGTATCTTCAAGAGAATCGAAGCAGTTCCGTGACGGCATAGTAAAAATAGCTGCCACAAAGGTTTCTGCCGGAGTTTCAACAGGCATAGGTGATCACAAGGCCAAGTACACAGGACAGGAAAAAGAAGATGCAGGAGATGAGCAGTTCGAGATCGCTGATTCGCGCAGCTTTGATCAGATGTACGGCGATATAGAAAGTGAAGGGCTTCAGCCCGTGCTTAACGATTATGTCTACGTTTAAAAAAATATGCATTACGAACAGAAAACTGGTTTCAGGTGATTTCACCGAAAAGATAGGAAGCATTGCCAAAAGCGATGTTTCCTGTATTATTTTACGCGAGAAGGACCTGAACGAGAGGGAATATGAGAAGCTTGCGCAGGAGATAATTCCTATATGTGAAACGTATGGTAAGATCTGCGTCCTGCATACATTTACCGGGATCGCCAAAAAACTCGGTCATCATTATATACATCTTACAATGAACGATCTGCGCAGACTTGACAGCAGCGATAAAACCTTTTTCAAGCTGATCGGTGCATCAGCCCATACGGCGGATGAAGCGGCAGAAGCCGAAAAGCTGGGCGCCGATTATGTGACGATAAGCAATATTTTTGAAACCGACTGTAAAAAGGGGCTTGAAGGAAAAGGTACAGACCTGATCCGGGCAGCTGTTTCAGCCTGCGGTATAGAGGTATACGCGCTTGGAGGAATACATCCGGATAATATTGACGAGTGCATACGCGCCGGAGCGTCAGGCGTATGTATGATGTCTGAATATATGAAAGACTGATAAACAGGAGAATGAAAAGACATGGTTTATGAAAAAAGCTTTCTTCAGCATTTCCGCGATGCTGATGCCGACGGGCTTATAGGCGCTAAAGGATATTTCGGATTCCTGACCGACGTGGCGTCCGAACAGCTGCATTTCGAGGACAAGGGGAACGATTCGATACCTGAAAAATATGGTGCTGCATGGATCTATACAAAATGCAGGCTTCAGGACTGCGTCCCTATCGGATTTGATGAAGAGGTCCACGCAAGCTGCCGCATCTCAAAGCTTGACAGAGCAAGGATCTGGCAGGATATGGAAGTGGAGTATAAGGGTCAGACCGTATGTAAAGGCCGTTTGGAGAGCTGCATTTACCATTTTGGCGAGAATAAGCTCAAACCTATAAGATTCATCGAGCTGTCTTCGGAGCTTAAGGATGATACTGACATCGGAA
Source organism: uncultured Lachnospiraceae bacterium (assembly GCA_902795795.1). Taxonomy (GTDB): domain Bacteria; phylum Bacillota; class Clostridia; order Lachnospirales; family Lachnospiraceae; genus Alectryocaccobium. The sequence continues at coordinate 16,326 of CADBMM010000245.1, forward strand.
TAGTTCCGTTTTCACGACCTGATTCTTCAACTGAAGGTATGGAGGCTGTTTACGAATACAGAGCATGTTATTCTGATCTTGATAAGAGCGGTCATATGACGAACCAGAGATATCTGCCGATGTTCCTGAATGCAGCAGGAAGGGATGTGTTTGAAGGCAGACGTATAAAAGACCTCGAAATACATTTTATAGAACAGATATATTATGATGAGACACTGAAGGTATATTTAAAAACAGGTGGAGAGAAGATCGACTTTATCGCTGTTAAGGAAAACGGCTCGATCGCGGCCTGGTGCGGGATGGATCTATGTATTATCTGAAACAGAAAAATTATGATGAATTCACATGTATAGCTGATAAGTGTCCCGAAAACTGCTGCAGCTTCTGGCAGATCATGGTAGATGATGAGAGCCTTTCTAAATACGAAAAAATGGCAGAAGCTGATGACAGGATAAGAAATGCGCTGGATATTCAGGGAAAGTGCTTCAGACAGACAGACGGTGGCTGCAATTTTCTTGACCCGGACGGGTTATGCCATCTTCAAAGGACTTACGGTGAAACGGCGCTCTGCGATACATGCAGGTCGTATCCGAGACATGTCGAAGAGTTCGAAAACGTAAGGGAATATACGTTGACTCTTTCCTGCCCGGAAGCGGCGCGTATGCTTTTGAACGATACATCACCTATGGAACTTGTGATTTCCGAAGATGATGAAGATGAAGAATTCGAAGATTTTGATTATATCCTTTATGACAAACTGACCGAAGCCAGGGAAAAAATAAAAAACTTTGTTCAGGACCGTAGTATTGATATCTTAACACGCATGAAGGCCATGCTTGTATTCGCAAAAGAGCTGCAGGAAAAGCTTGATGACGATGATATCTTCGGAATGGACGACGTTCAGCTGATGAGTGGTGAAACGTCTGATAGCGATCCATTGAAAACAGAAGTATTCGATTCTGCTTTTGAATTTGAAAGGTTAAAGCATATTTCTTCCGTGCTTTTCAGACTTGAACCGCTTCATGACGACTGGATGGATATTGCGGGCGGAATATGGGACAAGGTATTTTCAGACAGTGCAGAGCTTGAAAAAGTCAAAGCGTTGATGGAACGTCACGCAGTTCCTGCAGAGCAGATCCTTATGTTTTTTGTATACACATATTTCTGCGGCGCTGTATATGACGATTGGATATATTCAAAGATCGCTATCGCGGTCTACAGCACGATATGGATATTCTGTATGCTGTATGCCGGCGGAGGGGACTGTGCTGCCGGATCTGACCAGATAACAGGCACATTCTCTCATAATGAAACAGACAGCCTTATAAAGGCTGCCTGGTCATACGCGCGTGAGACTGAGCATTCAGATGTTAACCTGGACCTCCTCGAAGGCTGGTTCATGGATAACATGTGAATGATCTGGAAATAATTATTTCCACATTGAAGTGATCGCACCTTTGGGAACGACACCTACGGTCTTGTCAACAGGTTCTCCGTTTTTGAAGAGAATAAGTGTGGGGATCGCGGTAATACCATATTTTACCGGAACGTCCATGACTTCATCAGTGTTGAGCTTGCAGACCTTTACGGTTCCTGTGTATTCTGCCGCAATTTCAGAAATAACAGGAGCGAGCATTTTGCAAGGCCCGCACCAGGGTGCCCAGAAATCAACAAGTACATAGCCTTCATGATCAAGAACTTCACTTTTGAAATTAGCGCTTGTTAAAGTAACTTCAGACATTATAAGATCTCCTTTAATAGAAATAGTATACAGTTAAACAGACACTTCAAACGGGATATAAGTCCGTTTAAGTCTGATATCATGATACACTAAAGATGCAGTTTTGCATAGACCTGTCTGCCTTAGTATTACTGCAGACTTAGACCGGATAACAGGATCGTATTCATGGATGAAATAAGATTAAAAGAACTTGCGAAAAGATGCGCTGAAAGACAGATGCTTGAGGCATCGTATTTTCTCACACCGGCGGAAAGGTATGATACGGAGAAGTGGGCGCTTAAAGATCCTGATATCAGGACTGTATTTTTCGGTGGAAATGAGAATAGTGAGCGTACATGCGCCTTTTTTCTTCCGTTTTATATTGAAGAAAAAGACATTGATTTCAGCGAATATATTAGAGGCGTAAAGATAACAGCAAGATTTGCGCATCCGTCACACAGAGATTATATGGGCTCAATACTCGGGCTTGGAATAGAGCGGGACAGGATAGGCGATATTATCCCAGGTGATGAGTGTGCATATGTGTTCTGTACTCCGGCGGTGCTGCCGGTAATACTTGGTATAGAACGTGTAGGCAGAGCCGGCGTCAAGGCTGAAGAAATAGCGATATCTGAAGTTCCTGTTGCGGCAAAAAACATAAAAAAAGTCTCATTTTCCGTAATGAGTCCCCGCCTTGATGCCGTGCTATCGGGAATGTTCGGGATCAGCAGGACGAAAGCGGCCTCGGTCATAGCGCAGGAAAGAGTCAGCGTTAATTACGCAATCGTAGTAAAACCCGATCTGCAGATAAAGCCCGGAGATATCGTAACTCTCAGGGGAAAAGGTAAGGGCATCGTAGGCGGGCAGAACGGGACATCGAAAAAAGGTCGGTTGTATATGGAAGCGGATATTTATATTTAACGCTAGCATACTTAAACCGGTCCGGTTAGCTTATCTGCGGAAAGACAGAAGATATTATTACAAATGAAAATCCGAATGATCAATAAAATGCCCGTAAATGATGAAAACACCATTTACGGGCTTGCTTTTGTTTATGTATGAATTATTTGATCTTGATGAGCAGCTGTCCTGCCTTTACGGTATCGCCTGCGGATACAAGAACTTCTTCGACTACGCCGGCCATACGGGCGGTAACGCTGGTCTCCATCTTCATGGCTTCAACGATGGCGAGGGCCTGGTTTTCCTCGACCTTATCGCCGACCTTGACGATTACCTTTGTAACAGCACCCGGGATGGAAGCTCCTACATGGCTCTTGTCATTTGGATCAGCCATGGTGACCTTTACAACGCCTGTATTTTCATTATGGTCTTCGACTTCGATATCGCGGTAGGTTCCGTTCAGTTCGAAATGTACAGTGCGCATTCCGTCTTTGCTGAGGTCGCCAAGACCGAGATATTTTACCATAAGCGTCATTCCATCACGGAGATCTACGCGGTTCGTTTCACCTACTGCGAGGCCGTGGAAGAATACATGGCTGCCGAGCCTTGAGATATAACCATAATCTTCCAGATGCTTCCAGTAAAGCTCAAGGACCTTCGGGAACATTACCCAGCTGACTACATCACGGTCTGTTATAGCGGCAGGATCCTTAAAGCCTTTAATATGTTCTCTGACCTTTTCAAAATCGATAGGTTCGAGAAGATCACCAGGACGGCCCTTTATCGGTTCTTTGCCCTTAAGGACGACTTTCTGGATGTCTTTCGGGAAACCCCATGTCGGCTGACCCATGTATCCCATGAAGTAGCTTACGACACTGTCCGGGAAGGCAAGAGCTTCGCCTTTTTCTACGATGTTTTCCGGAGTCAGGTCATTCTGTACCATAAATATGGCAAGGTCGCCGATCATTTTTGAGGAAGGAGTGACCTTAACGATATCTCCGAGCATCTGGTTCGCTGTTACGAACATTTCGCGGACTTCATTGAACCTGTGGCCGAGTCCGAGACTCTGTACCTGCGGACGAAGGTTGGTATACTGTCCGCCGGGGATCTCATAACGGTAGATATCAGTAAGAGGAGTCTTTAGATCAGATTCAAAGGAATCGTATCTGAGACGGATATCTTCCCAGTATTCACTGAAGGCTTCAAGCTTGCGGATATCAAAACCGGTGTCTCTTTCGTTGTGTTTGAGAGCCGATACTACTGAGTTCATTGAAGGCTGGCTGGTAAGACCGGACATAGAAGTAACGGCAAGGTCTACGATATCCACGCCTGCTTCGGCAGCCATAAGGATGGCAGCGACCTGGGTGCCTGAGGTATCGTGTGTGTGCAGATGGATCGGGATGCCGATCTCTTCTTTAAGAGTTTTGACCAGCTTCTTCGCAGCGTAGGGCTTAAGGAGGCCGGACATATCCTTGATAGCAAGAGTATGCGCACCGTGCTTTTCAAGTTCCTTAGCCATCTTGACATAGTAATCAAGAGTATATTTATCACGTCTGGGATCGAGAATATCGCCTGTATAGCACATGGTAGCTTCGAGAAGCTTGTTCTGCTTAAGCACTTCTTCCATGGCAACTTCCATATTCGGGATCCAGTTAAGAGAATCGAATACACGGAATACGTCTATACCGCCTTCAGCGGCAAGCTGAATGAACCTGCGGACTTCATTGTCCGGATAGCTTGAATAACCGAGAAGGTTGGAACCGCGCAGAAGCATCTGGAACGGGATGTTCGGGATGGCCTTGCGAAGTGAATCAAGTCTCTCCCACGGGCTTTCATACAGGAAGCGGTAAGCTGTATCAAATGTTGCGCCGCCCCACATTTCCAGTGAGAAGGCATCTGCATAGATCTCAGCCATGGCTTCTGCGCCCTTCATCATATCGCGGGTACGAACACGGGTAGCAAGAAGTGACTGATGAGCGTCACGAAGGGTGGTATCGGTTATCATCAGCTTTTTCTGCGCAAGAACGAAATCGCGTACCGCTTCAGGTCCTTTCTCGTCAAGGAGCTGTTTAAGTCCCGGCTTCGGAGCTTCGCCGGAGGTCTGGACGAAGCGCGGCGTATCGTAGAGCTTCTGTCCGGCGGTAGGATCGTTTACAACGATATTGCCGATGTATTTCAGAAGTTTTGTCGCTCTGTCTTCGGAATAGGAAAGCTCGAAAAGAGACGGAGTCTCGTCAATGAACTTGGTTGAGCATTGACCTGCGATAAATGTCGGATTCGTAAGGATGTTGCTCAGGAAGCCAACGTTCGTCTTAACACCGCGGATGATCGTCTCACCTAATGCACGGCGGGCTTTTCTGATGGTTCCTTCGAATGTGGTATCGAAGCTCGTGATCTTGACAAGAAGGCTGTCATAATACGGAGAGATGACCGAGCCGACGAAGGTGTTTGCTTCATCAAGTCTTATACCATTACCGCCGCAGCCTCTGTAAGCCGTGATCTTGCCGGTGTCCGGAGCGAAATTGTTGGCCGGATCTTCAGTCGTGATCCTGCACTGGATGGCATATCCGCGGACATGTACATCATCCTGGGAATTGATTCCGATAAGCGGAGTGCTTAAGGGCTCGCCGGCAGCAATAAGAATCTGAGCACGGACGATATCGATGCCGGTGACCATTTCGGTGACGGTATGTTCAACCTGGATACGCGGATTCATTTCTATGAAGTAATGATCGCCTGATTTGTCGACAAGGAATTCGACTGTGCCGGCGCTTTCGTAATTAACTGATTTTGCGATCTTGACCGCATCGGCGCAGATAGCTTCACGAACGGATTTGTCAAGAGACCAGGCAGGAGTATATTCTATTACCTTCTGATAGCGTCTCTGAAGAGAGCAGTCACGCTCATAAAGATGAACGGTATTTCCGTATTTATCTGCGAGGATCTGGACCTCTATGTGTTTGGGCTCTACAAGGAACTTTTCGATAAAGATATTATCATTACCGAATGCCTTTTTTGCTTCGCCCTGGACAAGTTCAAAATTGGTACGGACTTCATCATCGTTCCAGCATGCGCGCATTCCGCGTCCGCCGCCGCCTGCCGCTGCCTTGAGGATGATAGGATATTTATAGCTGTTTGCAAGCCTTACAGCTTCATCTGCACTGGTCAGCGGCTCTTTGCTGCCGGGAATGGTCTGCACGTTGCATTTGAGGGCCATTTCTTTGGCAGCGAGTTTATCGCCCATCATGCCGAGCACATCGGAATTGGGACCGATAAAAATGATGCCGGCTTTTTCGCAGGCTCTTGCAAAATCGGCATTCTCACTTAAAAAGCCGTATCCGGGATGAATCGCATCAACGTTCTTACGTTTTGCAAGAGCGACGATCTCATCTATGGCAAGATATGCCCCCAAGGGACTTAGATGTTCACCAATAAGATATGCTTCATCTGCCCTTATGCGGTGTTCGCTGTAAATATCTTCTTTTGAATAAATAGCTACTGTGCGGATCCCAAGGTCGGAACATGCGCGGATGATACGTTTCGCGATCTCACCGCGGTTTGCGACCAGGACCTTTTTAATGTTTTTGATTTCCATATATGACCCCCGTTTAAAAGGTAAAGTAGATATATGTTGCTAATATTAATTTATCACATAAGAAAAAAATTGAAACAGAAAATTTCCGAAAATTAAGTTATTCGTATACTAAATTCGTAATGTTTCCGATAAACGATTATTTATATCCGGGTTTAGGTGTTACAAGTAGACACGGGTGTTTTGCTTGTGATAAAATACCTTAATATTGAATTAAAAAGAAGGTGTCGGAATGCATTATTATACATTAAAAGAATATTGTGACCTTATAGAACGTGAAGGTCTTTTATCTGGCTCGGAGCTGATGGGAAAAGAAGCTCTGGAAATAAAATATCTTACATTCAATTCTAAGGACGTAAAACCGAGATCGCTTTTTGTATGCAAAGGTGTTTCCTTCAAGACGGAATATCTTCTGGAAGCGGTATCCAAAGGAGCGGTAGCATATATTTCTGAAACGGATTACAGCGAAGATGTCAGGATCCCGGCTATTTTTGTATCCAACGTAAGAAAGGCAATGCCGCCGCTGGCAGAAATGCATACCAATGAAGCGTGGAAAAAACTTAAGATCACCGGGTTCGGAGGAACCAAGGGAAAATCGACTTCCACGTATTATATGAAATCTGTAATTGATGATTATATGGCAGCAACCGGTGGAAAAGAAAGTGCAGTCCTTTCCTCTATCGATAATTATGACGGGGTTATCAGAGAGGAGTCCCATATTACCACTGCAGAGTCGATCGAGCTGCAGCAGCATTTCCTTAACGCCGTCGAATCGGGTATAAGCTATCTGGAAATGGAAGTCTCCAGCCAGGCCCTTAAATATGACAGGGTCCTGAATATGAGGTTTGATGTCGCTGTCTTCCTTAATATATCAGAAGACCATATCAGCCCGATAGAGCATGCGGATATGGAAGATTACTTCCTTTCAAAAATGAAGATGTTCGCCCTGACGGATAAAGCTGTCGTAAATCTTGATGCAGATATGGCTGACCGCGCCCTTGAGTATGCCAAAAATGCCGGAAGCTTTGTGACCTTCAGCCTGAAGGATAAAACTGCAGATTACTTCGTTTACGATATCCATAAGGATGATCACGAAACTGTTTTTAAGGTCAGATGCGATCATTTTGACGAAGAATTCAGATTGACGATGCCGGGCCTTTTCAATGTTGAAAACGCCGCGTCCGTTATAGCTGCAGCCGATCTTCAGGAGATACCGCTCGAATACATCAAGTCCGGCCTTTACAAGGCGAGATCGTCAGGACGCATGGAGCTTTACGAAAGCGCTGATAAACGTGTCATTGCAGTTGTTGATTACGCGCATAACAGGCTGAGCTTTGAAAAACTGTTCAGTTCAGTTAAAGAAGAGTTCGCGGAGAGGGATATCATAACGATATTCGGCTGCCCGGGATATAAAGCGCTTGTCAGAAGACGGGATCTGGGAGAGATCTCCGGCAGGTACTCAAAGAAAGTATATCTGTGCGCCGAGGATCCTGGCAAGGAGCCGGTAGATCAGATATCAGAAGAGATCGCGCAGTACGTAAAAGCCGAAGGCTGTGATTATGAGATCATAGAAGACAGGGGAGTATGCATCCATAAAGCCATTATGGAATGCAAACGGCCGACAATAATACTTATAACGGGAAAAGGAAACGAGACGAGACAGAAATATGGAACTACATATGCTTTCTGCCCGAGTGATGTGGAATATGTAAAACGCTACATTAAAGAATATGACGAAGCGCCTTTCCATGCGATAGAGGATGTGAAATAATACATTGCTTTAACGTTATACTATGATGCCAGGCGTATTCGTTTTAAAGAAAGGTATCCGATAAATATGATCAGCCAGGAATCGAAAAAACTGTTTGAAAAGCTGAATATGCCGTACCCGGCAGTTGCGATCAAATTCCATGTCTGCCGTCCGCAGGGAGTCCCGAAGTATAGCGGGGAACCGAAAGCATTCTGTGAATTTCTTCATGATGCCCAGATAAATGAAGGGTCCTTTTATATGTCAAAGGAAGATGAAACATGTAATGGACAAGTGATACTGGGAATGTCGGATAAACCACCTGTATCGGCTTCAGGACAATCCGGACCGGACTTTGAAATGTACAGGCAGAACGCGGCTAACAGAAGAATATATCAGGAGATGCCCGTTCTCGTTCGCGGGACCTGCAATTATGTGCAGTTTGCAAGATTATCCGAATGCGATTTTGATCCCGACCTTGTCATGTGTGTGGCGGACATGAAGTCGGCGTATATTCTTCTTCGGGCAACTTCTTATATTTCCGGAGATTTCTGGGAATCGAGATCTACGCCGGTCATCAGCTGCTGCTGGATGTACACATATCCTGTTATTTCGGGGAAGGTCAATTCGATCACGACCGGATTCTATCATGGACTGAAAAGAAGGAAAATGTATCCTGAAGGACTGAAAATGATCGCGATCCCTTTCCAGAAGCTTGATGAAGTCTGCACAGCTCTTGGTGAAATGCCATGGACTACGATAGCGTTCCGCGAGGACGAAGAGAGTAAGGCTGAGCTTGCAAGACGTATGGCTCACTGGAAGGAAATGTCTGAGGAATGCGGCGCAGCGGAAACTTCCGGTCCTAGCGCAGAAGTATAAAAAGGATCAGAGCGATCCAGCAGATAAGTATCAGCGGAAGACCGATCCTGAATTTTACATGCAGAGTCTTGTGACGAAACAGATACATTCCGGCCAGGCAGCCGAGTACGCCTCCGAATGCCGCTATGAACATAAGAATATGTTCCGGAATGCGCCAGCGGTGCTTCCTTGCCGCAGATTTATCTTTTCCGAATACAACGAAACCGACTATATTTATTACGATCAGATAAACAATGAATAATTTCATGGCGATATTATACAATACCTGAACGCAGTTGTCCCGTATTGAATTCTTTAAAAAATAGATATTTACTGATCTAAAAAATATGTTATTATTGAATGAATATCTTTAAAAGTTTGCAGTATTTAACTGAAGGATCATACCGGAGGGAAACATGAGTAAGATGATCGAGATAAGATGGCACGCCAGAGGCGGGCAGGGCGCAAAGACAGCCAGCCAGCTGCTGGCTGACGCTGCATTTATGGCTGGAAAATATGTACAGTCATTCCCGGAATACGGACCGGAAAGATCAGGGGCGCCCATTACGGCGTACAACAGGATATCTGATGAAAGATGTCCGATCCATTCAAATATTTATACACCTGACTATGTGGCAGTCGTTGATGAAACTCTTATAGAGACTGTTGATGTCACAGCCGGGCTTTCAAAGGACGGAGCGATCATTATTAATTCAAAGAAAAGAGGAGATGAGATCCGGTCTCTGCTTCACGGCTATGAGGGAAAAGTCTTTACCATAGACGCCGGAAAGATCTCCAGGCAGTATCTTGGCGCATATTTCCCGAACACACCGATGCTTGCCGCTGTAGTCGCAGTAAGCGGCTGTGTCGAAAAAGATCAGTTCCTTCAGGACATGGAGACTTCATACAGGCACAAATTCGAAAAGAAGCCGCAGGTCATAAAGCCGAACCTTGACTGCCTTGCGGAATCCATGAGGGAGGTGCGTGAATAATATGTTTAAAAGTGCAAATGACATAAACGAAAACATCCCCTGGCAGGACATGACAGTGGGCTGTGAAATATATGAACCCGGCACCTCGAGACTGACAAAGACGGGCGAATGGAGAAGCTCGGTACCTGTATATTATAAAAACAGATGTAAGCAGTGCCTGCTGTGCACTCCTTACTGTCCGGACAGTTCCATTCCGGTCAAAGATGGAAAACGCGGAGAATTTGACCTTGAACATTGCAAAGGATGCGGGATCTGCGCGGCAGTATGTCCGTTTGGAGCTATAGAAATGACGGAGGTGCAGTAATATGAGCAGAAGAGACCGTTTATCCGGAAACGAGGCTATCGCAACAGCGATGCGGCAGATAGAGCCGGACGTTTTCGCGATGTTCCCGATCACTCCCTCTACTGAAATACCGCAGTATTATGCCCAGTATGTGGCGGATGGAAAAGTAAATACCGAATTTGTCTGCGTGGAAAGCGAACATTCAGCCATGTCAGCCTGCATCGGAGCAGAAGCGGCCGGGGCAAGAGCCGTAACCGCAACATCATCTGCCGGCCTTTCACTTATGAATGAAATGCTTTATGTGGCTGCATCCGCAAGGCTGCCTATCGTTCTTGCCGTTTCCACAAGAGCGCTGACCGGACCGATAAATATCAACCATGATTATTCTGATTCCATGGCTGAAAGAGATTCCGGATTTATTCAGATTTATGCCGAGAACAATCAGGAGGCTTATGATAATTATCTGCAGGCTCACAGGATCGGCGAACATAAGGATGTCCGTCTCCCGGTAATGATCTGCGAGGATGGTTTTATCACTTCTCATGCTATTGAAAATATCGAGCTTGAAAATGATAAAGATGTTAAAAACTTCGTTGGAAAATATGAGCCTGAGAATTATCTTTTAAAGAGTGAGAATCCGCTGGCAGTGGGTCCTTATGGTATCTCTGCATATTATATGGAAGCGAGAGTAGCCCAGGCAGAAGCCATGAAAAATGCCAAACAGGTAATTCTTGACGTGGCGGCTGATTTCGAAAAGAATTTCGGAAGGAAATACGGACTTTTCGAGAGCTACAAGATGGAAGACGCTGATATTGCCATCGTTATTATGGGATCCAGTGCCGGAACCGCAAAAGCAGCTGTCGACGAGCTCAGAGAGAGCGGCATAAAAGCTGGTCTTATAAAAATAAGAGTATTCAGGCCTTTCCCGGGTGAAGAACTTGCAGAAGCGCTTAAGAACTGCAAGGCAGTTGCTGTTTTGGATAAGTCGGAAGGCTTTTCAGCAAACGGCGGGCAGGTCTTTGCGGATACAGCCGCTGCCTGCATTAACCTGGAAAAACGTCCGAAGATGATCAATATCATTTACGGTCTGGGTGGAAGAGATTTCACGATCGACGCTGCAAAACGTGTTTTTGCCAGATTGCAGAAGATAGCCGATGGAGGAGAGCTCGGACCGGTCTATACACATCTCGGACAGAGAGACTTAAGAAAGGAGGCACAGTAAAATGGCTTACAACCTGAAACAGGAAATGAGCAAGGAAGAACGCTTTGACGCAGGCCACAGACTGTGCGCCGGCTGCGGAGCAGGTATAGTATGCCGCGCAATGATGCGTGCCGTGGATCCTGGTGATAAGGCTGTTATAAGCAATGCCACCGGCTGCCTCGAGGTTTCTTCTTTCCAGTATCCCTATACCGCCTGGCATGATTCATATATTCATTCAGCCTTTGAAAACGCATCTGCGACTATTTCAGGCGTGGAAGCTGCATACAATGCGCTTAAGAGAAAAGGAAAAGTAAAAGAAAACTTTAAATTCCTGGCTATCGGCGGCGACGGCGGAACTTACGATATAGGTTTCCAGGCACTTTCAGGAGCTCTTGAAAGAGGCCATGATTTTACATATTTCTGCTATGACAACGAAGCGTATATGAACACAGGCACACAGCGCTCATCAGCCACGCCCAAATATGCTTCAGCTACGACCACGCCGTTCGGCGCTGAATCAGTCGGAAAAAAGCAGACACAGAAGGATCTCACGCAGATCGTTGTAGCCCATGGTTCACCTTATGTTGCACAGACTACAATGATAGGCAACATGAAGGACTTCTACGAAAAAGCACATAAGGCCATCTATACCGAAGGACCGACATTTGTTAATGTTCTTACTCCCTGCCCGAGAGGCTGGCAGTACAGGACCGATCAGCTCGCAGAGATCTGTAAACTGGCCGCAGATACATGCATCTGGCCGCTTTATGAAGTTGAAAACGGGGAATACAGGGTAACATATATCCCGAAGAAAAAACTGCCCGTTGAGGATTTCCTGCGACCGCAGGGAAGATTCAAGCATATCTTTAAACCCGGAAACGAGTGGATCATAGAGGCTATCCAGCAGGATGTTGACCAGCAGTGGGAAAAGCTTCTTGATAAATGCAGATGATAGGGGAGGTTCAGTATGGATCAGTTATTCAACAATTCGCATATTCTTGCCTGGCTTTCATATTTCGCGGAAAACACCGAACTTGATCTGGAACATGTAAAGATCCTTGATATCACAAAGAAAAACAAGAATGTCATTCCGACGGTCGAGGCGCACAGGACCGTGCTTGTTTTCACGGAAGCCGGACATCCGGATATTTTCTACCGTATGTTCAACGCCGGACTTGGCGAATGCGAAGTTATTTATAATGAAGGCTCCGAGCCATCGGGAAAAATAAAACGCGACAAGGTCTATGATATGATCGACCGCGGCATCAACGCATCTGCAGGCATGATCATTCTGAACCCTAACGCCCGTAATACATACAAATTCGGAATGGACAACCAGAGCTTTGCTACAGGTTCGGTAAGATATGTCGGATCGGAAATAAGGTCAGTGATCCTGAGTAAAATGCATATAGACTCCACAAGAAATATGTGCATTATCTCCGGAGAATCAATTGCCGTTGAAGCGGCTATCATGAGCGGAGAGAACGATATCATCGCTGTCGAATACAGCTCGCGCGACAGACAGACACTGGAGGATAACGTTCATCAGTTCGGACTTCATAACATAACGATAATCGATCATGTAGACCGGAATTCCCTGAAAGGGCTCCCGGTACCGGACGTTACGATGCTCGTCGCTTCGGCAAGCATGGAGCAGGAGATGAAGTGTCTACTCGAGGTCAATCCTCAGATGCAATTCGTTATTTATACACTCGATTTCAAAGTTGCGGCCGAGCTTCCCGATCTTTGCCACAAGATGGGACTTGATGATCCGGAGATCATTCAGATCAGCGTTTCAAAGCTTGGCAGAAAAAACACATTTGAAGTTCAGCCGGCACCATGGATAATTACCGTAGGATAAAGGACGTCAATTAATTAGTTAATATACTTTTTAGGATCAACCGGACAGGCAGGCTTGTCCGGTTGACTTTGGATGAAAGATATGGAAATAAAAACAGCAAAAAGACTTGAACATTTTAAGACAGGAATATTCACGGCCCTTAATGAAAAAAGAGACGAGCTGGCCGCAAAAGGCGGAAAGGTCTATAATTTTTTTGTCGGAACGCCGGACTTCCCTGTCTTCCCGCACATTAAACAGGCTTTTCTGGATGCTGCAAAAGATCCGGAAAACTATCATTATTCCCTCCATGACCTGCCGGAAATGCTTGAGGCCGTAAAAGATTATTATTTCGAAAGATTCGGCGTAGAAATATCTACAGACGAGATAACTTCGGTGAACGGATCGCAGGAAGGCATCGCCCATATCGGCATGGCTTTATGTGACCCCGGAGATGTAGTGCTCCTTCCGGATCCGGGATATCCGGTATTTGAAGTCGGAGGATATTTAAGCGGAGCAGAGCTTTATTTTTATGATCTTAAGGAAGAAAATGATTTTCTTCCGAAGCTGGATGAGATTCCGGAGGAAGTTGCACTTAAGGCGAAGTACATGATGGTCTCTTATCCTTACAATCCTGTATGTGCAGTGGCGCCGCCTGAGTTTTACGATGAGCTGATCGCCTTTGCGAAGAAATACAATATCATAATCATCCACGATAATGCTTATTCGGATATCATATACGACGGAGTATACGGCGGTTCTTTCCTTGAGCATGAAGGAGCAAAGGATGTTGGCGTCGAATTCTTTTCTCTTTCAAAAAGCTTTAATATGACCGGACTGCGTGTATCTTTTGTTATTGGAAACAAAAAGATCGTCGACGCCCTGAAACTCTTAAGATCTCAGTATGATTTTGGAATGTTCATCCCGACGCAGAAAGCGGCTGTTGCAGCACTTCGTGGGCCAAAAAAGATGGTCAAGGAACAGTGCGCAATGTATCAGGCGAGAAAAGATGCCTTGGTGAACGGACTTCGAAGTATCGGCTGGGATATAAGAGATACTCAGGGGACGATGTTCGCATGGGCTGCTCTGCCCAAAGGATATACAGATTCCAATGCTTTCTGTATGGAGCTTATGGAGAAGACAGGAGTTGTATGTACGCCGGGAAGTGCCTTCGGAAAGATGGGAGAGGGGTACGTAAGATTTGCTCTTGTACTTCCTCCTGAAGAAATCGAAAAAGCCTGCAGGGCGATCGATGAAAGCGGAATACTGAAAAAATAAATAGAATGACTCATTATGAATTCGACGCATATCATGTATGTTTCCTCAAGAGACCGCTCCCGCTTAGTGCGAGTGACCCAGCGGTACTAAGGCTCGCCTGCTGACGCGCTCGCCAAGTACCGGGACTCGCAATGTCTCTTTCGGAAAATACATTGATATGCGTCGTTTGCATACTTAGAGAAGACTGTAATTATATTGATATATCAAAGTATTTTTTCAGTTTTTCTTTAAGATCGACTTCGCCTTTGATATCAACTCTTTCAATATTGCCGTTTTCTCTTAAGGTAAAGGTCCTGTCGTTTATGGAACAGCTTCCGTTATTTCTTCGGATGTTTACCATAAGTATGTGAGAGAAGGGGCAGTTTTCGCTTTTGGAGCCGTATACGCTTAGGGGCATATAATAAATATTTTCCTGTGGCTCGTTTGAGAACTGGAGCATGGGTTCCCAGCTGCCGGTCTTATTCATGTGGTGTATAGTCAGCCATTTGTCATCAAAACGGGTGATCTTGTAGCAATCATTTTTGATCTGATGAGGCGTATCTTCATCAACGATAAGGGCCCCTGCCGGCATTGCACCTCCGAAGCCTACGTCGCAGTAGTAGTAATCGTTTTCGAGATGGACGACCGTACCACGGTGAAGGATCGGTATGCGTGATGTAAGTTCACGGCCCATTACGACTTTTGCAAAAACAGGATACGCGGTAAATCCAAGTTCGGAAAGGAGTGTCTGGAAAAGACAGTTAAGCTCGAAACAATAGCCGCCTCTTTTGTTTACCACGATTTTGTTGTATAGATAATCGATCTCCAGACATACCTCTTCGTGTGTAACGCACTGTGAGACGTTTTCAAAAGGGACGTGTGTCTGATGCGCGTAGATAAGCTCATTGAGAAAGTCAAGTGAAGGTTCTTTCTTTTCTGTTATTCCTATTCGACGCAGATAAGCATCGGCATCGGGAAGCGGGGAGTAGTATTTTTCGAACATTATTATCTCTCCTTGAAATATGAAGTATGGATATTATTACATAATCAATTCCATATTTTAAAACAAAAGTCTTCATGCGGCAATAGCGTATGTACGGTGCCTTGATCATGCTGTACAATTAGATGATTAAAGTGTCGATGCTTGACGTTTTTATTATTTGCAATTATAATAACACCGTTGTCTTAAGGAGAGATGTCCGAGAGGTTTAAGGTGCAGCTCTCGAAAAGCTGTGAGCCCTTATAAGGCTCCGAGGGTTCGAATCCCTCTCTCTCCGTAGAAAAAGGTCTTCCGTATCTTTTCGGAAGACCTTTTTTATGCTATTATAAATCCGTGCGCCAGACTTCGAACCGACAGCGCAAACGTTACTTCGGCAGTTAGCTCGGTCCAGGCACCCTCGCGTCACACAGAAGGTTTCACTTAGTGCTGCTGCATTCCTGCCCTGACACGGTTCGTGAATTTCTGTTGCGCAAG
>CADBMM010000246.1 GCA_902795795.1 uncultured Lachnospiraceae bacterium
ACAGCGGTCCTGGCATCCTTCAGAAGCGGCCTTTTCTTCATACCATTCGTTATTATCGGATCCCATGCATTCGGACTTGCCGGGCTGGAATACGCACAGCCCGCCGCTGATATTGTAGCTACGGCAGCGGCGCTTCCGTTCCTTATCGGACTGTTCCGAAGGCTGACTGCTATGGAAAAGGAGCTGAAATAAAAAGCTGTGCCAGGTATTGCAGCGCAGCTTAAAAAAAACGGATATGGGGCGTTTGATTTATTCCGCCAAAACCTCTTCGGCCCATTCCTTCAGATCCTCCAGCGTATGAATCGGATAGGTGACGATAGCCGGAGTGCCTTTGCCATCCACGTTGTTCGTATAGGCATAGACTTTATTGTTTTCTTCATCAATGTCGTAGATGTCCGCTACCTCTGCCCGGAGCGTCCAGGTATCGGTGTCCATAAAGACGGCATTGCAGAAATGAGCCGCATAACCGGCAAAGATATACATGGTCTTTTCATCACCGGATAGATCTGCACGGATGAAATTGTCGTAGTCATGAATATTCTTTTTGAAGATATCAATGACATCCTGACGATAATCTGTATTGATAAGCTGTTCACCGGTCTGCTCGGAATGATCCTGTATATTCTTAAGATCCGTGATGAGCAGCCTCCCTGCGGAAGAGAGCATGAGGAGATACTGGTCTTCTTCGGAAAAACACATTGCAAGGGCTTCATTCAGTGAAGAGAACCGTTCAGTGCTTTCATGATAAATAGTATTATTCTGCAGGTCTTCACCCTGGAAATTGATCAGATGCATTTCACCATTTTCATACAGGAGTGCGGCGATCGGAACGCGGGTGCCCAGTGCTGTGATGCAGCTTATGTCTTCGGGGTAGTCCCTCGGGAAGTCGTAGATAAGTTCGTTAGCTGAATCCAGAAATTTAAAGGAGGGTTCGGTACCGTCGATCAGCCATTGGTCGCCGCACAAGGCGATCATGCCGTTTTCCCCGATTACCGGAAGAGAAATATCGGAATCGGTAGCGTCCACAAGGAAGGAAACACCTTTGTATTTGTCGTTGATCCAGAAACAATGGGCCAGCATGATGCGGGTGGATTCACCGCTTTCATCGGGCACAGGGGCATAAAACATCCCTGTGGTCAGAAGACTGCCGTCCGGCAGACGCTTGTTAAAATACAGTCCTGCATCTATGAAGTCTTCAAGTTCCTCCGGCACAGCGAGATAAGTGCCAAGACTGCCGTCCTCCGTATTATAAAGACGGTTGGCCTGTACGAAATGAGTTTTATCCAGCATATAAGCATTTTGGATCCCGTGTTTGAATTCTTCTTTCATTTCTGCATGGTTAAGGATCTCCCCGGTCTTCCGGTCAAAAGTCATGACCGACTTTCCGTTTAAAAACAGCATGCCGGTATCGGAATCCGGCAGGAAATCTATCATTGTACTGGTGTTGACCGTGCTTTCTTCAGTGGCGGCTTCCAGAACGGAAACACCGGGATCAGTCCGATAATCCAGAAGGATCAGCTGATTTGCGGAGGTATCTGGTACAAGAAGGCAGGCACCGTCGTTTTTATTTGCCGCGATCCCGCCGTTTACTGATGCACAGGTGGAAAGAGAACCGTGTTCAAGATAAAACTGGTCGGCAGAATCAAGAGCATAGTTTTCATCTGTGCTCAGGTCCAACGTCAGAACCGAGCCGCGGTCTGTAATGATCTGGATGATCTCTTCGTTTTTATCGATCCATTCGGCACTGATAATGTTGCTGTCTACTGTATAGTTTCTGACAACAGACTTAGCTGTCAGGCTGCAGATCAATATTGATTTATCCGTGAAAATAACCATGTGTTCATCGGAAGCGAGCAAAGGGACCGTTCTGTGGATGCCGTCCTCAATATCATATAAGGACAGCGTATCGGAACTGAAATAGAAGTTTTGCTCCGCAGTAACGTGTTCATATTTGCCGTCATCTCTGCGAAGAGCATTGATGACGATCCTTTCAGCATCCGAATCGTTCTGTATGACATAGATGTTGCCGGCATCATTATCGATCACTGCCCCGAGGAAAATATCAAATTGAATGTTTTCCAGGACGGTCCGGGACAGCAAAAGGGCAGAAGTGTCGGTCGTGTGTGAATCCATGTCGATAATATATAAATATTCACGTATTTCATTGTCGTCTCCGGGAATCTTCGTAAAGGGAAGTGTGCAGATAAATTTGCC
The DNA here is from genome assembly GCA_902795795.1 of uncultured Lachnospiraceae bacterium. Lineage (GTDB taxonomy): Bacteria > Bacillota > Clostridia > Lachnospirales > Lachnospiraceae > Alectryocaccobium. The sequence continues at coordinate 2,215 of CADBMM010000246.1, forward strand.
GTTATCCGGGGAGAAAGCAGTTGCAAACATCTTTTCCCTGAAAACATCTGACGTATGATAGAAACCGTAATCATCTTCTCCACGCAGTTCTGTGCGGAACAGCTCCTGACCGTTTTCCGTATCCAGGATCACGGCATAGACCGGGCGGAAGTAAGAGGTGTCCGGAAAACGTGAAGTGTCGGAAGGCAGGGCAATGCCATCTTCACCTTCCTTGGTGTCCAGAAGGACGAATAAAGTGCCGTCATCGGAAATACACTGAAAATAATTTGGGGAATCCTGGTCATAAGACCACAAAAGAGAACCGTCAGAAATGGAGAAGCACAGCAGCTGGTCGCTGGTCTTTACAAGGCAGGATCCAGGAAGGCCTGACGTATAGATGACTGCATTCGCATCTTTAACTAACTGCTCCCATACGATTTCGTAGGTCGAAAGGTCCAGACAGCGGACAGCGCCGACGTGATCCAGGAGAATGGCATAGTGATCGTCGTCGGTGATCTGTATCTGTGTGATCATGGTGTTCTGCTGATAAACAAGCCGGCTCTGAAGCTGGCCACATTGATAGGCACCTAGAGCGTCCGCCAGAAGTTTTTCGGCCCGGTGGTCGTAGATCGATGAATCATTGCTTTCCAGGGCGGCCAGAGCATCTTGAAGCGCCCCTTTGATATCATAGTTCTCAAGTTTATTGAGGCCTGAGTCTACCAGCACCTTGGAAAGCTGGGACTGGAGCTGGTCGTTTTGTTCTGTGATCTGTTCATTCTGCGTCTGGATCTGCTCGTTTTTTTCGGCCAGCTCATTATTCTGTTCTGTGATCTGATCATTCTGTTCGAGAATCTGTTCATTTTGCGCGGCGATCTGCGCATTTCGGTTCATTACAACGCCCAGAAATACGGCCAGAACGGCAACGGCTGCAGAAGCCGCTGTCAGAAGCCGGTTCGTTTTGGCACGGCGTTCCCGCTGCCAGAGCGCATCGAAGGGACAGTCGATCATCGCTGCACAGAGACGGGTAGTTTCTTTTTTAAAAGTGTTCCTGTTGATGGTATGGTCTTCACCGGCGATATTTGCCGCCAACGGTTCCCAGTCACGGACGATATTTCCGTTCCCGTCAAAATCATGGAGCATATAGGGGGAAAAGGAATCTTTCGGTTCACCATCGGCCAGAACGGCCAGAATATGGTCGCGTTTATGGCTTTTTAAGAAATACTTGATCTCCGCTTCGCACCATTTGGAAAGAGGCAGATCAGGCGTACAGATAACGACCAGAAATTTTGAGTGGTCCAGCGCGTAGTAAATGCTGTCAGTAAGAGAGGATGAGGCAGGAAGTTCATCTTCGTCCCTGAAGCACAGACCAAGCTTTTTCCCGCCGGTCTTTTCACGGAATTCTTTGGGTACTATATAGTTTTCGATCCGTTTCTGGACACGCTCAGCCGCTTCCCGGTCCAGGGACTGATGCCGGTAGCTGATAAAGGCGATATATGATCGTTCGGAATTCGTTTCTGTCATATATGCAGTATAGCACTAGAGAAAGGGCAGGACAATGAGAAAAATGTAGGAATAGAAAGCGGCAGCAGTTTAATTTTAGAGAAAGCGGCAGCAGTTTTAATTTTTGTTGACGAATGATCAAAAGCTGTTATAATAGTGAACGTGCAAAAAATACCCGGTCAGTTGTATTTACGGCACAATCTACAACTGGAGGGGAGGGAAAAAAC
>CADBMM010000247.1 GCA_902795795.1 uncultured Lachnospiraceae bacterium
GCTGCGGGAGCGTTAGTACCGCTGGGGAACCCGCACTAAGCGGAAGCGGTCTCTTGAAGGAATATACAGGATATGCATTAATAATGCTTAATGCGACAGCTTCACAATTTAATGGTTTGCCTCATAATCCAGCGCTGTTCTGAACTGTGTTTCATACAGCTCTTTATATGTGCCGCCGGCGTTCAAGAGCTCATCGTGGCTGCCCTGTTCTTCTATAATACCATTATTTACCACCAGTATTTTTTCTGCCTTTAAGATCGTCGAAAGTCTGTGGGCGATGACTATACTGGTGCGGTTCTTCATCAGTTCCTCAAGCGCCTCCGAAATGGCGTTTTCCGCGATGGAATCAAGTGAGGATGTCGCTTCGTCGAGAATCAGGATCTTGGGATCCTTTAAAATGACTCTGGCTATGGAGACCCTCTGCTTTTCACCGCCGGAAAGCTTAAGGCCCCGGTTGCCGACCAGCGAGTTATAACCGTCAGGCTGAGAGATTATGAAATCATGTATGCTGGCGGCCTTGCAGGCTTCGATTATTTCTTCTTCAGTCGCTTCATCCTTCGCATAGAGAAGGTTTTCCATTATCGTTCCGTTAAAAAGATAGGTATCCTGGGTGACCACGCCTATATTCTGCCGCAGATATTCAAGATCGATATCCCTGACATCGCAGCCGTTTATGCTGACGGAACCTCCGACTACATCATAAAGCCTTGGAATAAGGTTGATTATCGTGGATTTTCCGGCGCCTGACGGTCCGACGATCGCGTACATTTTTCCACCGGGGACAGTAAAGTCAATATCCTTAAGGATGATGCTTTCGGGGTTATAGCTGAATTTTACATGGTCGAAGACGATATCCTTATTTGAAAGATCCGGTTTTTTGCCGTCCTTTGGCGGTCTGATAGTATTTTCCATGTCAAGATATTCGAAGATCCTTGTGAACAGGGCAAGGGATCTTGTGAATTCCACATGAATGTTGAGCAGAGATTCGACCGGTCTGTACAGCCGGTTGACCAGTGAGACCATGGCGGTCACCGTGCCGACGGTCAGTGTGGGATCAAAATTCTTTATAATGAAAAGTCCGCCGAAAAAGTATATCAGCAGAGGACCAAGCTGAGTGAGCATGCCCATAATGGCAAAGAACCATCTGCCGCTGCGAGCTTCCTTTACGGCAAGCCTGGATGCCTCATCGTTCAGTTTTACGAAACGATCGTATTCTTTCTGCTCACGAGTGAACAGTTTTACGAGCATCGAACCGGAAACGGAAAGGGTTTCGTCAATGACCTGGTTTATCTCATCATTTTTGGATTGGCTTTCTTTAAGAAAACCAAATCTCCGGCGTCCAGCAGTGCGGGCAGGCAGAATAAGAAGCGGAAGGATCGCGATACCTACCAAAGCGAGCTGCCAGCTCATGGTAAAAAGCGCGATAAGAGTCGTAATGACAGTCGCGATATTGCTTATGAGAGATGTAAGCGTGCCGCTTATTACAGTGCTTACGCCGCCTATGTCTGTATTCATCCTGGTGATGATATCACCCTGCTTTTCGCTTGTGAAAAATGAATGCGGCATGTATTCGAGATGTTTGTACATCTCGTTTTTCATATCGAAGATTATGCGCTGTGATATCCACACATTTATATAGCTTTCGAGCATGCCGATAAGCTGGCTGGCGGTAAGGGCGATGAGAGCGAAAATAAGGAGCTTTACAAGAAGCGCCATATCCTGCCCGACTAGAGCGTCGTCCACGATCCGTCCGGTAATTATGGCCGGAAGCAGGCCGACAAGAGCAGAGACTATTATGGTGATAAATACAAGCAGGAAATACCATTTATAAGGAAGCAGGTAAGAGAGTACACGCTTTAAAAGTCCCCTGGAGACTTTCGGGACATTGGCTTTTTCCTCTTCAGTTAGAAAACCTCTCGGACCTAAACCGTGGTAATGTGCGGGCATAGCGCTGCTCCTCGTTTCATTAGCATAATTTCCTATATAAGTATACTTCGATCAATAAGGCAGAGGCAAGAGGTTTGACCAAGGTTGCTGCCCGCAGTATGATCTGAAAACGTGTATTCTTCCCAAAAAGGACGACGATTCTTCAAAATAATAATTTATGCTTTTTTTATATTTCATCGTTGACAAATATTCTGTGCGGTGGTACATTATGTTCATGGATATTAGCACTCTGATTAAATGAGTGCTAACAACA
>CADBMM010000248.1 GCA_902795795.1 uncultured Lachnospiraceae bacterium
CGCTCACCGGGGCGCAGTCGCTCAGAAAGGTGAGACGGATGTGCTTTCCGCCCAGTATGAGAGCCAGAAAAAAGTCGTTGAGGCAACAGGAGAAACCGAGGCGGATCGTCTGCGCATGAAGCTCGAAATGGAGCGTAAGTTACAAAATGCGCAGATCGAAGCAGAAGAAATGCGGCTGAAAGGATACACGCAGAGAGATGTTTTGCAGGCCGATGTGCAGAAGGCATATGCGGAAGGCATTGGGAATATGGGGCCGGCGATCTCGGCAGGCGGCAGCGGTGGAAGCAGCATCGTCGGAGATATGGTTGGCCTTGGAATCGGTATGGCTGCGGCCAGCACGATCGCCCCGCAGATCGGCGGGATGTTCCAGAACATGAATCCGGCCGGAGGCATCGGCGGAATGGTCGGAGCAGGAAATACCACAGTTTCGGGTACGACAGTTGCGGCAGACGCCTGGGATTGCCCGGCCTGCGGTGCGAAAAATATAACGAGTAAATTCTGTCCGGATTGCGGATCGCCCAAACCGGCTCCGAAAACGGTTCAGTCAGGCGACAGCTGGGATTGCCCGGCTTGCGGTGCCAAAGGGATCACCAGCAAGTTCTGCCCGGAATGCGGCGCGAAGAAACCGGAGGCAGCTCAGCAGGATACATGGAATTGTCCGTCATGCGGTGCAACAGGGATAACCAGTAAGTTCTGCCCGGAATGCGGTGCAAAAAAGCCGGAACAGTCCGCACCGGATATATGGAATTGCCCTAATTGCGGCACACAGGGAATCACGGCAAAATTCTGTCCGGAATGCGGGACGAAGAGAGGAGAATAAGCCATGAAGAAAACGCAGATCAGAGGTATCGTTGTATTAGCGGCAGTTCTGGCTGCCTATCTGGTACTTGCATTGGTAATTCCTTTTAACAGGAGTCCCGGATTCTGGCTGGGCTTTACGTTTGGGATCATTGCAATCGTTGTTTCTGCAGCCGGATTCATTATTGCGTTCAAAAAAGGTGAGACTGTAAAAAGTAAATTCTATGGCTTTCCGATTGCCGTGATCGCCTGTATATATCTGGTTGTTCAGCTCGTTGTCAGTTTTATCCTGATGGGCGTGGGCTTCCTGATTCCAATGTGGATCGGATTGATCATTTGTGTGCTTTTATTCATAGCTGCAGTGATCGGGCTGGTAGCAGCGGATGTTTCGAGGGATGAGATAGAACGTATAGATGAGGCGCAGAAGGTAGACACAGAGAATATGATTTCTCTACGTTCAAAAGCCGGCGCACTTGTCGGACTTTGCAAGGATGATGAAACGAAAAAACTGCTCCAGAAGCTTTCCGATGAATTCCGGTTCGGCGATCCTGTCAGTAATGATGCCGTGAAAAGTATAGAGTCGGAACTGGATGTGTTGCTGGGAGAAATTCAGCAGGCGGTTCTGGATGGCAATGGAGAGGCTGTTGCGGATCTGTGTGCGCGTGCAGGGGCACAGTTGGCGGAGAGAAATAGGATTTGTAAGGTGGGTAAAGCACGAATATAAGTTCGGTATAAATACACGTTTTTTTATCCACGATATTACATGCGAGGGGATACAGAACCAATGCATATTAATTGTTATACAGTAAAACATTATTTAACATCTATATATGGAAACAAACTAATTTGCCGAATTGGTAATGGAGAACCAGAGTATAATGCTTCAGGAGAAGATTATGAAAATGCGGATATTGCTATTTATATTCACGAAAAATATCAGGCATGTATAATATGGAATCTCTATAATAGACGAAAACAGAAAAGAGTTATTAAGTCGTTTTCGTTATCTAAAAAATGGGATGACCTTATACCGATAAAAGATGGATTGAAAGCGATTTATAAAAAAATGGGGACGGATGTAGAAGCTCCATATGAAAAGGTTTTGATTGTTGATATCGAAACACTTCACACTATTTCTTATGATTTGCAATCATATATTAAGATAAATCCATTAGATGAAGAATGTCCGGAAGAGCTGAGGCAAAGTCTTGGTTTGTATGATGTTCCGGAGATTGGAATACGAGAGAGAGTTTCAACCAAAAGATGGAAAAGAGAAAGACGTTTTAGAGAAGATGTTTTAGAAGCTTATGATGGAAAGAGTGCAATATGCAGATGCAAAGAGAAGGCTCTTTTAGAAGCGGCACATATAAAAGCGGTGGCAGATGGCGGGAATGACAGTAAAGAAAATGGGATATGTCTATGTGCAAATCACCATATTATGTTCGATAAGAAACTTATAACAATTGATTTTGAAAACAATTGTTTAACGAGTATTGCTGAGAGCGTTATACATATGCCGTGGTATCAAGTATTTATAAAGGAATTTCAAGGAAAAATAATCTCGGCTAAGGAAACAGAAAACAAGTAAAGGAGACTAAAATAAAGATGCTTGCGATGCAGGGGACACCTTCACAAAAGGAAACAAGATTCTTACTACCTTGGAGGAAATGTTATGAAACGTCTAACATGTGAAATATGCGGAAGTACCGACTTGATCAAGAAAGAAGGTGTATTTGTTTGTGAATACTGCGGAACTAAGTATTCAGCCGAAGAAGCAAAAAAGCTGTTAATAGAAGTCGATGGTGTTGTGGAAGTGACCGGCACTGTAAAAGTCGATAACAGCAACAGAATAGAGAACTTAATGATTAATGCAGAGCGGGCTTTTCTGGATGGTAAGTTTGCTGATGCACAAAGATTGTATGGAGAGGTGTTGAATGAAAACCCGCAAAATGCAACTGCTATACTGTATCAGGGACTGTCCTTAGGATGGCAAGGCAACACGGTTGTTTTTACTATGGACAAGGCGGGTAATGCCGTAGAAAGAGCCATTGAACTCGCTCATGAGCAATTTGGCGATGGGGAAAACTTTGAAATATTTGTAAAAAATGCATTAAAGCGCATTGTTGATCTTGGAATGGCGCTTTTCACTTTAAGCAATGAGAATACGATTCATGCAATACAAAATGCGAGAGAAGGAATAGAGCGGCATGGAAAGTATGTAGGGGCTTATGACAGCTTTAATGATTGGAAAAAAGAGTCGGATAATATTCAAAAAAGTATGAAAAATTCCTTGAAAAAGGAACAATCTATCATGGATAGAACATTGGTAATAGTGCTTTCTTCATATGATAAGGCATTGAATCATCTGCAGGCAGTTGAAAAATATAGCCAATCTCTCTACGAGGAGATGTTGTCTAATTGCTTTGAGATACAATCACTGGGCAATGGACTAAAAGGGGTAAAATTTGTCACTTCAGCGAAAAACATATCAAAAAGAATAATAGTATTGATCGAAAAACAGAATGATTTTAAAGCAAAAGAAGAGCAAAAAAGGGTTGATGATTATTGGAAAGATCACCAAGATGAAAAGGAGAAGCTTGATGCAGAATTGACTGCACTAAAAGAAGAAAAGAAGATATTAGAAGACGAAAAAAAGGCGTTAGAAGCGCAAATTAAAGAAATTGATGAGAAGGGTAAAACGAAAGTTCCTGCCTCTTTAGTAATAGAAGAGAATAATCATTTAATTGAGGAGCTCCTTGCCAAAAGAAGCCAGTTGGGATTGTTTAAAGGAAAAGAGAAGAAAGAAATAGATTTGCAGGTCGGGAGCATTAAAGATGTAATTGAACGATTGAAAGAAGAAGAAAACAAGCAAATAGCAAGTCGGGATTCAGAATGTGAAGAAGAGAAAAAGAATCTTCAAGATAATTTAAAACCGGTAAAAAATCGGATTAAAAATATAAATAGCCGGATTAAAGAAATCGAAAAAGGATTTCAAATCAATAGTCAAACCAGTTTTGATTCGAATGAAGTTGCCATTACTGCTGATGATGCGAATAAGATAACTTCACTTATTGAGCGAATTTCTAAGGAAAGAACAATAGTTTTGAATTCCAAAGGAGAGCCTGTTGATGTTTTTGATAAGTTCTTTGATAAGTTAGATAGTTATACAGAACGGATTGGAAATATTTTTAAAGCTGCATTTTTTACACAGGAAAAAACCACTTCGATAATTGTACAATATGAAAATATGGTAAAAGAACATATTGAAGAAGACAAATCATTGTGTAAAGATGATTCAGAAGCTTTAGCAATTGGTGCTTTTGAATGGACAGAGGCATTCGTTTCTTTCTGCAGGATAATTAGTTTGGGACGTTTAATCACAGATGGTCTGATAGATATTCCGTATTCAGAAGGAAGAGTAAAAAAAGCAGCAAAAAAATTCAAAGACACAAATTATGGAAAAACGTATCTTTCTTTTTTCCCGGATAAGGATGATACGATTCAGAGTATATTTGATACTTTGATATATATTGCATCAGAATCACCGGAGATGAAGACCTATTTTGCGGGCAAGTAAGATTTACATGAGTAGAAGAATAGATTTATATACGAGATGATATGGATAGATAAGAGGTTTGGGTTATATGTCTGGCTGATAATTACAGTAGGATATTTAACGAGAATAGTAAAACGCGAGTTTTATGCCGAAGCGCAGGCGTTGAACTATAGTCAAGCAAGTAGACACAATTTATAAAGAAAACTCACCGGGAACAGATTACCCCCGTTCCCAGTACAGCTTTTCTTTTTCATCAGGGGTCAACATACCAAGTGAACCATGAGGACGCTTTAGATTGTAGAAAAAATAGAATAAATGCTGAGGCGAACGAAGTCTTTAATCAGTACATGCATAATACTATATTATAGATTAATTTAAATTTTATGTTTTATATAAAAGGAGGACTTTTGATGGGCGTTGTTTTTTGGTGTGCATCATGTGGCAATCCAGAAATTATCGTTGAAAGTGATAAAGAGGGATATAGTATGGCAAAAGGGCTTGTAGGAGCTGCCATACTTGGACCCGTTGGAGCCGTGGCAGGCCTGGATGGAAAGGAGACATCGATATTTTATTGTCCTAAATGCGGAGCAAGACTGAAAAACCCAATGCCAGACTATGAGGTCAACAGTATTCTTCAAATGCTTCAAGACCCGGAGAACTCACGGTCAGCAATCGAGGCAAAACACAAGAAGTATCCTAATATGATGCTACCTAAAGGCTGGACTATTGGTAGTATTGCAGAGGACTCCATGAAAGCCCCCAGCATTCGCGCATGGAGTGGACAATCATGCTTTGAAGAATTGGAAAGAATTATCAAGACCTCTACACAAGACGATATCAAGGAAAAACTATATGATTTTTTCCTTCGAAATGAAGGAGTCCAAGTTGTAACAATTACTAAATTCTACAACACACTTTCATGGGATGACTTTGAATTGATGTTGTGGGCATTGGAGGAACTTCAGAGTAGTTTTAAACTACGAATCGAAAAAATCTCAGGGGTGAATGTATATGTAGCTGCAAAAAATAAAGACGAGATCAAAGCATGGAGGAGGGAAAGCAGCGCTGACAGTATTCCTGTTGATGATTATCTAGAGTTTGTACAGTCATTAATCCAAGAAAAGCCTAGGAGCATTAAGGAGATCGAGCAAGAAATAATCAGCCGGGAACCTGGAATTAATGATGATAATCCCACCGTCGCACTTTCCATCGCAAAACGCGCATGTGCTGAGATGGACAGCATGGACGGACTTGTAGAGTTCGACGGAGAGCGGATCAGGATCAGAAGCATAAAGCTGGCAGAAGACGATTTGAGATGGGAGATAGAGGAAAAATGGAAAGACAATGATCTAGTAAGAAAGGCTGTAAACCTCACAAGAGCTGTCTTACAGATATTACAACAAGAAGATGATCAGTCGCTGGATGAGATATCCGAAAAAGCATACCTGATTAAGAAACAAATACTCGCCGCCAAATTGAAACAATTATGTGATGCAGGATTCTGTACGAAACGAGCAGCAGGATCAAGCAACCTTTACAGTTTGAGTCCGGAATATAAATCTTGGAGGATTGCAGAGATTGAAAATTGGCAGAGAGTTGAAGCGATAAACAGCAGATATGTCGAAGAAGAGGATAAAGAATTAGCAATACGTGTATTGAAAAAGAATGGCGGAACATCATTTTGGAATATGATGAAAAGCCATCTTACAAACAGCGAAAAAACAGAGAAATATTATGAATGTTTCATGGTCCTTGAATTGGAGGGAGTGGCTAGCTGCGAAGAGAAATCAAATGAATACATTTGGAAGTATGTAGACAAAAATGCAGCAATTCGTGAAAAACTCGAAAAAGAAAAAGAACAGCTGTTAACAGAAAAAGAACGATACAAAACGGAGTGTGACAAACGTATACCTCAAATTGAAAAGCTGAAAAAAGAGTTACAGAGTCAAACATTTGATGATACCAACTATATTTCCAAAATCTCCGAGCTAGAAATGAAACTAAAAAATTTAGAGGCGCGATTATCGTCATTAGGTCTCTTTAGCTTTAAAGAAAAAAAGGAGGTAAACGAGAAACTCACTGAATGTGCAAAGAAGATCGAGGAAACAAAGAATCAAATGGACAATGCAAAGAAAAGCTTTGCGAATGAGATAAAAGAAAAGTTGCGTTCTTATGATAAAGAAATAGACAATTATTACCGTAATCTTGAGAATATGGAGAACCGTAAAAAGGAGATAATAGAAAAACTAAGTCGGCTTTTCTGAAATCTATAAGGTGATTTAATGAGACCGTTTCCAAGTTTTGTGTAAACTTGAAACGGTCTCATAGAGTATTTAAAGGATTTACTTTGGGTTACTCTCAGGAACTTTTATTACTAATTCTGATTTGCTTTTATTCGCTACCTGTTGTTGAATGCAAATTCCGGAAGATCGGCGCAACCGGTTCGGATGAACGGCGCGCCGGTTTCGGTTTAAACGGCGTGAAACGCCGCTATGGTTTACATGTTCCTATTTTTCTGACTCACGCATGCTGATACCGTTCATTTCCAAACGATAGCTGTGGCGCTTGTCAGTGATACGTGCCAGACAGGCATCCGCATATGTATGCTCCTTGAACAGGTCGAACCACGACTTGATTGGGAACTGGGAAATAATAATAGTGGACTTTCGCCCATCCCGCCCATCAATGACTTCAAAGAGATCACGGCATTTATCCAAATCCAGCTCCATGAGGCCGAAGTCATCAATGGCCAGCAGATCGATCTTTGACAAAGCGGTCACGTATTCCAGATACGTTGACTTTATACGGGCCTGTTCCAGCTCCAGCATAAGTGTGTTCGCCCGGATGTAACGGACAGTCTTTAATTGCCGGATCGCCGAGATGCAAAGCGCATTGCTCAGGTATGTTTTGCCGCTGCTCGTCATTCTGGTGATCAGGAGGTTCCTGCCTTCTTCTATCCAGTGACAGGTCGCCAGCCTTTCGATCGATGTCGTATCCAGTTTCCTGGCCGGGTCATAGATCGTATCATCCAGGCAGGCATCCGGATAACGCAGGTGTGCCTGCTTCATGAACCGCCTGAACTTCTTGTCAAAACGGATCTGCCACTCGTGGTTTACGATCGTGGAAAAACGTTCCATGAAGCTTAGAAGGTCCGCGTTCGGATCCATCATCTGTGCTTCAAAAGCATCGGCCATACCGGACATCCTCAGGCTGTGCAGCCGTTCAATGAGCAGGTTCTCTTCAACAGTGAGGGATTGTTCTGTCTTCATTGATAACTGTCCCTCCCCCTGATGTTCTCATGCTCCGGCAGTCGTCCGGCAGGATTGTCTGCCTTTTCATGGTTCATGAGGCTGCTGAGCGCCTTCTTAAAGTAGGTATACTTGCAGGCGGATGCGTCGATGCAGATCTGAGCCGCTTCTTCCACGATATGTCTTGGGATATCACGGCACATGTGAAGGATACCTTTACAGCTGTTATACGCTTGCTCTTCATGCTTTGCACTGCGGAGGATACGGTCGATCATGGCCGACATGGATTCACCGTAAGCGGAAGCCCAACGACGGTAATACGCGCCGTCATGCGCATTTAACTCCCTGTAGTACAGGTGTTCCGGCGGCATATGTTCTTCCTTCGTGATGTAACGAGGAAAATCCTTGTATGACCGCGGGTGCGCGGTGAGGAGCTTGTTGTTCTCATCGCAGATCCGGACCTCGCTCATCGTGGCTTTAAGCATTGCCGGTTTCCCGTGGTGCGTGTATGATACAGAGTAATAGTGGCCGTCATACTCAAGGTGATAATTATCCGGCACACGCAGGAAATATCTGTAATCGCAGACTGTGAAGATCCCATGTGGCAGGGGCTTCATCTTAGGTCTGTCGTAGGTCTCAAAGGCATGCATCCTTGTCCTGCGGATATCGCGCCGGTTCTGGAAATCGCTCTGGTTGATCGCCACTATGATTTTTTGCGTTTCCTTGTTCAGGGCATCCAGGCTCGTGTAGATGTTCTCCTTAAGGCGCTCGATCAGGTGTGTCTCCAGGAACCGGACATGGTTCTCGACCGACGGCTTCCCTTTGGGTTTGCGCGGAGGCGGAGGCAGAACGATCGTATCGTAGAAATCTTCCAGGTCAGAGAACACTGCCTGCAGGACGAGTTCGTCCTTTGAGTGTTTTGCTACAGCTGTTTTTAAGTTGTCAGGGACCAGATATTTAGGTACAGCTCCATAAAACTCCAGGGCATGGACTACACCAGTAATAAAGTTCGGCAGTTTTTCGTCCGGGAAGACCTCCGCATAGACGCAGCTGCCGAAGCCCAGAGTAGTTGTAAACACATGGACTTTTTTTACCTCACCTGTTGAAGGATCGGTCAGAAGTTCCGGCTGGTCACCGACCCAATCGATGTACATGCGTTCTCCGGGGATGCGTTCCACTGGCATGCTGACCGATTCCTGTCCGAAGTTTTCCGCAAGGAATGCCCGGTAGAGCTCATAGAACTGCGTCAGCTGATAGCCGTCCGGATGCGATTCTTTGTACTCGAGCCACAGGAATGCCAGATTCGGATACTTCATGGCCATCATCCGGTCATGGATCCGGAAGAAATCCGGCATGGGCTTTTCAGACCGGCGCAGGTTTTCCGGCGGATAGAAGGCATCTTCGACCTTTTTCGGTTCCATCGCTTTGAGTTCATCGAGCGTCAGCCCGAGTTCCTGAAAGCGGTTCATGATGAGCGTGACCGTACTGGAACCGATACGATAACGCTTCTGGGTGGTCGCATAGCTCACCTTTTCAAGGCGAAGTTCGATCACTCCAATGATTGTAGTGTAACTTTGCATTGCGTGCTCCTTTCTAACACTGCAAATGTATGTGCAACATCTGTCAGTATATAGAAGGACACGCCGTTTGTGCCGAAACAGGTACGCCGTCATTCCGGAATAAACACGCCGGTCATTTCGGAATGACTACGCCGTTCGTCCGGAATTTGCAGCACTCACCTCTTGCTCGAAAAAGCGGTGTTTACAGTGGGTTACAATAGTTTAAAAAGTACTTGTTTATAGTGCTTTTTAATATA
>CADBMM010000249.1 GCA_902795795.1 uncultured Lachnospiraceae bacterium
AGATGCAGCCTTGCAGTGCAGAGACTTGGAGTCGTTGAACGATACCGTTCACGCATTTTTACTATTCTGTCAGTCATGGGAACAAGTTTTACAGACATATCCATTACCCTCCGTATACAAACACTATATATTTATAATATATCATGATAAACCGTCACCTCTTATAAAATTTCTTTATTAATATCATTAAATTTTATATACCCAGATTAAATATCCGCACTTATCCTGCTCTCCTATGCCTCATGCAGGCAATTAGCCCGCTTTCAGCCCTTACCGACGCCGTTACCGCACAAAAAAGCCCTGGGATCTTTTGTTCCCAAGGCCTTTTGTTATTTTAATTAACGGTTACAGACCGGATTCCTGATCCAGCAGATGACAGGCTGCAAAATGATCCTCTCCGATCTTCTGCAGCACCGGCCTGTTCTCCCGGCAATAGTCTGTTGCATAGCGGCACCTCGGTGAAAACTTGCAGCCGGGCACCGATTCCGTGGATTCGTTTGCGTTGTTTTCCAGCATTTTCCTGCGTGTTTCCCGATCCTCACGGACATCAAAAACAGCATCCAGCAGCACCTTTGCATACGGATGCGCGGCTTCTTCCGTCAGGTTCCTGCTGTTGATGATCTCTACTATCTCGCCGCGATACATTATTATTATACGATGGCTGACCTGCCGTACCAGCGCAAGATCATGTCCGATGAAAATATATGACAGGTCTTCCCTCCCCTGAAGCTCCACAAGCATATTCGCGACCTGATTCTGGATCGATACATCCAATGCACTCGTAGCTTCGTCGCATACGATCAGATCCGGCTGGAGCAAGGCCGCTCGCGCAATAACTACGCGCTGCAGCTGCCCTCCGGACAGCTCATGCGGGTACCTTTCCAGGAGATCCTCCGAAAGCCCTACGGCTTCCATATAGTATCTGATCCTTTCCGCGGCATCCGCCCTTGACATTTTTTCAAAGTTTTTCAGCGGTTCGTAAAGATAATCGCCAATGGTCATTCTCGGGCTGAAGGAAGAGACCGGATTCTGAAAGACCATCTGGACATGTCTGCAGAAAAGCCTCTGCTCTTTTCTGTTCATCTTCTCGAGATGTCTGCCGTTAAGAGCGATCCCTCCTTTTGTCGGAGGAAAACTTCCGATTATCATACGGGCAAGCGTGCTTTTTCCGCAGCCGCTCTCGCCAACGATCCCAAGACATTCCCCTTTGAAAAGCTTGAAATCCACTCCTCCGACGGCAACGACATTATTCTGATGCTTCCGGCGTGTCTGGAATTCTTTCACTACATTCTCTATTTTTAGCAGTTCCTCTTCCCGTGGACCTTTGCCACGCAGCTTATCCTCCTCAAGTTCCAGTTTCGGAACTGCAGCCAGAAGCATCTTTGTATAGTCGCTTTCCGGCTGGAAGATGATCTTGTCCCTTGATCCGTATTCAGCGATCTCCCCGGTCTTCATAACCACGATCTCATCAGAAAGGTAAGAAGCGACACCCATATTATGAGTGACCATTATGATCGATGTGTTGAAATTCTCCGTCAGCTTCTGCAGTTCATAAACGACCTGAGCCTGTACTGTTACATCAAGCGCACTGGTTGGTTCATCTGCCAGCAGCAGCTTTGGGCTCTGGGCCATGGCCATTGCGATCGCGGCCCTCTGCTTCATTCCGCCGGAGAGTTCAAATGGATAAGACTCCATTACGCGGGCGGGATCGTCCAGTTTCATGCGTGAAAGCCACTCGCATGCAAGGTCGTACGCTTCGGCATCTGTCAGATCCTGGTGTGTACGAATGTATTCCTTGAACTGTTTTCCTATCGGAAATATAGGATCCATAGCCAGACCCGCATCCTGAAAGATCATGGCGATCTCTCTGCCGCGCAGCATTTGCATTGACTTTTTATTCAGTTTGCACAGATTTTTTCCGTCGAAAAGGATTTCTCCGTCCGTGATCCGTCCATTACCCGAAAGCAGTCCCAGAATTCCGCGGATCACAGTAGTTTTTCCACTGCCGCTTTCCCCGACTATGGACAATATCTCCCCGGGCTCCAGTGAAAAACTTACGTTTTTTACCACCGGCGCCTGGCTTCCGTAGCTGATCGTCAGATTTTTTACTTCCAGAAGGCTCATTGTCTGCTATGCCGGCGGCGGAGCGGCCATGGCCGGTCCGCCGCTTCATTTAAATTATTTCTCTATTGTTGTCTGCGGTGTCAGGAAATAGTAATCGATGGGGAATGTAGACATATTCTTAACATAAGAATGGCATACATTGATGTTTGTAACATCTACCAGATAGCAGCCGTAAGCATCGTCAATAATGATCTGGCTGGCCTGTTTTGCAAGATCCATTCTTTCATCCACATCAAATGTAACAGAAAGCTGATCGATCAGGGCATCTACGTCAGGATTGCTGTAACCGCCGTAGTTGTCCGTAGCGTC
>CADBMM010000250.1 GCA_902795795.1 uncultured Lachnospiraceae bacterium
CAGGCCACGGTCGCAGCCTTATAGAACATATATTTGCCAATATCGTCGCCCATGATATTGCCTTCATGCTCATCCAGCCAATCCTGGGCCTGTTTGCGAATGGCACCATAGCCTTTCGCTATGATATTCTGGTAACCCGGAGTAAGATGTCCCGGGGGAAGATAGATGGGCCAGCCCCCGACCTTGCCTGAAGGGTTCGCCTGCAGGACGAAAAGATCCTGCACGCCATCCGGGAGCCAGTCCTGGGCGTCAAAGCCGCCTTCGATCTGCGCACGCTCCTTTGCTATCTCGCGAAGCTCAGCCAGATCCTCAGGCGAGATCGCCATCAGCTGTTTTGAATAAAACGGATCGTCCAACGGAGCGTGATGCAGCCCGTCCTCCATGATCGGCCAGGTATTCTCTATATCCACTGAAAGCCACATGATTCCGGCTCCTCCGGTATTTGCAGCACCCCAGCCTTTATTCCCCATACCTCCGAAGAAATACTCATCCTCCTGAATGTTCAGAGGCATACGCTCCAGCACATAAAGTGAAATATATGGCTTCTGAAGCATCGGCGGGTATTTGATATACTTCTTCAATGCCTCCAGCTGCAGACGCGGTTTCTCAGCATCAGCAACCATGAGTCTGTCACGAACCGCCGCTTTCAGGCGTCCTACACGCTCTGTATAGGGTTTAAAAGTATACATGGCTTCTCCTTTCCTGGCTTCTCTATCTTCAAAACTGTAAAATGAACAGCACTTATATTAATCGAAAAATCAGTCTGTCAGGGATCCTGATCAGCACTCAAATCCTCCATCGACCTTGATCATCTGTCCGTCGATGAATGAAGAATCATCTGTCGCAAGGAAAAGAGCTACTGTAGCGATATCTTCAGGCTGTCCGACCCTCTTCATAGGACATCCGTCGATCATTCCCTGTAATACTGAAGGTCCTCCGATACTGTCTACCATTGCTGTATGGATAGCTCCGGGAGCGATAGCATTGACTCTGATCTCCGGTCCGAGTTCCCACGCCATGGATTTTGAAAGTCCTGCAATAGCATGTTTTGATGAAATGTATGCGGCAAATCCATGATGCGCTGCATATGAAGCAACGGAAGCGATGTTGACAATTACACCCTTGCCTTTTTCTTTCATTACAGGCGCTACAAGCTGGCAAAGTCTGAGCGCAGAATCAACATTGACTCTGAATACTCTGTCCCACTCTTCAATAGATACGTTCTGAAGCGGCGCCATGCTCAGCATTCCTGCATTATTAATGAGGATGTCAACTGTACCGTAAGCTTCCATCGTCTTCTGAAAGATCTTCTCGCAGAAGTCAAGATCCGAAGCATCTCCGAGAACATAGATCGCTTCATTTCCTTCTGATTTGATCCTGTCCACGACAGCCTTTGCGCGCTCTTCGTTTCTTCCTACAACTACAACTTTTGCGCCTTCCTGAGCAAACAGTACTGCAGTTGCTCTTCCCATTCCTGATGTTGCTCCGGTTACGATTGCTACTTTGTTTTCAAGCTTCATTTGTCTCTTCCTTTCTAAAATATAATGTGGACAATTAGCATAAAAAATATTTTAACATGTTTTAAAAGATTTGTGAATTACGCTTTATTTTGAAGCTGACCGGACCTGGTTTCCTTGCAGAACGCAATAAAATTTCTCGCAGCATCCGATTGCCATTCCTTCTTCCACGCCAGAACGATATTGACATCCGAAGGCGCTTCCACTTCTATCAGTTTTGTTTCCGGGGAATAAATATTTTGTGTGACCATTTTTCCGTCAATGGCAAAGCCTTTACCGGCAGCAACAAGCGAAGTCATCAGGATATATGAGTTTACATAACTTACGCCGCCTTGTACGATTCCCGCTCCTGCGCAGATACGCTCCGCCCAATCCCGGTTTGTCGGTGCTTCAACTATAAGCGTCTGACCGTTCAGCTGCTGAATATCCCTGGTGCCTTTCGGAACGATAAAATACAGCGGAAAGCTGCCAAGAGGCAAAGATTCAAATTCCGCGTACGGCTCAATATCCGAAGAGATCGTCAGTATCAGATCCAGTTCCTGGCAAAGCAGCCGGTTCCGCAGTTCATGAAAATTGAAACGCTCAATGGCCGGTATCCATCCGGGATCCGATTTCAGCATCTGCTGCTGAATCTCTCCCATGGTATCCATGATGGCAAGCCGGTTCAGGCATCCGATCCGCAGTGTTTCCGCTGTTTTACTCTGATACGTTCCGCATATTTCCCTTACGGACACCTTAAATCTTTTATAAGCAATATCAAGCCGTGCATAAAGCTGCTCTCCTTCCGGCGTTAAGACGACTCCACGGTTTGTCCGGCGGAATAACGTTACACCGCAGTATTCCTCCATTCTGGAGATCCAGCTGCTTAATGCGGACTGGCTGATATATAATTCCTGTGCCGTCTTCGAAATATTCTGGTTCTTTGCAACAGCCAGAAAGATCTCGATTTCCTTCATATTTATCTCTTCCATATTTACAACCTCTCAAAGGCTTATACATCTGAAAAGATTATATCAGAATTACCTTTCAAAAAACAGGTATCTTTAAATGCGATACCTGCGTATCTTGACATAAAAAGGCTTCTAAAGAATAATATGATCATACAGACAGCAAATATTATTCGTTTGAACAACAGTATTTTTCAGAACCGATCCGGAGGTTTTACATATGCCATCGGCAGCAATCGTAACAAACATACAGGGATACTCCATTCACGACGGCCCGGGGATCCGTACGGTCGTGTTTTTAAAAGGATGCCCTCTTCGCTGCAAATGGTGCGCGAATCCGGAAAATCTGCAGGGATATCCGCAGATCGGTTTTATCAGCAAGCTCTGTACCGGGTGCGGACGCTGCGCAAAGACCTGCAGGTTCGGAGCTATTATCCCGGGAAACGGACAGCGCATCGACAGAGAGGCTTGCACACGCTGCGGTGAATGCGTGGAGACCTGCTATTACAAAGCCCTGATCCGGTACGGTGAAACAAAAACATCAGAAGAAGTTTTTGCAAAAGTCCGTCGTGACAAAATGTTTTACGAAACATCCGGAGGCGGCGTAACGGTATCCGGAGGCGAGCCGCTCACCCATCCGGAATTTGTTGCCGAACTGTTTTCTCTGTGTCACGGCGAACAGATCCACACCTGCATTGAGACCTGCGGCTGTGTTTCAGAAAAAGCCATGGAAATGGTGCTTCCGCAAACGGATCTGTTCTATTTTGATCTAAAGATCGCCGACCCTGAGCTTCACCAGCAGTACACAGGCATGGACAACGCACAGATCATCTCAAATGCCCGTTATCTAGCAAAAAACGGCGCGAAAATTTTGTTCCGTCAGCCTCTCATCCCGGGTGTGAATGATTCAGATGCGAATATTGAAGGCATATCGGCTTTTATCCGGTCACTGAACCGTTCTGACCTTGCACTGCAGCTGATGCCTTATCACAGGATGGGGCTTTCCAAATACGCGGCTCTCGATCAGCCGTATGAGCTGGAAGAGATCCAGGTGATGAAAGCGGAGGAAGTGGAAACAGTCCGCAAAAAATATGAAGAACTCGGTGTTTCATGCACCGTTTCAAAATAACTGTTCTGAAAACAAGTAAAAGAAAAATCGTCAATACAATAAGGAGGATCACTGATCATGTATGAAATCGACCATTCCCTGCTGGAACGCATCGACAAACTCGATTTAAGCGAACGCAACAAGATCTGGCGCGAAGAAGTCCGCAAGGCTCCGTGGAAGGTATACGTCGACCGCGAACGCTGGACCGTAGAATCCTGGAAAGAGACCGAGGGGCAGGATCTGGAGATCCGCCGCGCAAAGCTACTGGAAAAAGTCCTGGATAACGTTGAGATCGCTATTCATCCCTTTGATGAGATAGTCGGCCGTCCGACCGTTTCCGTCATTGGCTGCCAGACCGCTTTTGATATCTGCGGCGATTATGTAAAAGATATCTGGAATGATTCCGGTGTTATCGGCGTAACTCTGGATGCATCAACAAGTATGAGCCAGGATGATCTGGAAGTCATGCGTGAAGCCGCTGCCCTCTTTGATCCGTCAAGCCTTCCGACCAAGACCTATGCAGCCTGGAGAGAGCTGGTCGGCACATGGGCAGAAGACGCCGAAGCGGCAAAATTAAAGGATCCCGGCCTGCAGGACGGTATTACACCGCAGACCACATCCACGTTCAACTGGGAGAAGATCCTTAAGGTCGGCCTGCGCGGCTTTATCAATGAATGTCAGGAGCACATCGACAAATATATTGCAGAACAGGGGTCTGATATCAATAAGATCTATTTCTGGAAATCCGCGATCATCGTGCTGGAGGCAACCATACGTCATGCACACAGATATGCTGCCCTTGCCCGCGAAATGGCTGAGAAAGAGACCGATGCCGAGGCGAAAGCACATCTGTTAAAGATTGCCGAAACGCTTGATTATGTACCGGAATATCCGGCCCGCACCCTTCATGAAGCGCTTCAGGCCATGGAGATCTGCAGTGTCGCGAAAATATACGAAAACCCGCAGCAGAACAACAGCCACTGGGGGCGTCCTGATCAGTATCTGTATGGATACTTCAAGAACGATCTGGCCAACGGCGTACCGCTTGAAGAGATGGCCTCCCAGATCGCGGACCTGATCGGAAGATGGGGAACCCAGACCTTTGTTTCCGGTGAAGTCAACAAGGAGACCCATCAGATCAACTTCGGCATAAACAACTTTATGGTAGGCGGCCTCGGACATGACCATACCGATATGTCCAATGAACTGAGCTATCTTATGCTGCATCTCGTAGCACTCCTTAAGCTCTCTTCCCCGACCGTTGGACTTCGCTGGAACGACCAGACGCCTGACTGGCTCATGAACAAGGCCATTCGCACCAACATGGAAACCAAAGGCGGCATCCCGCTGTTCCAGAACGACAAGATCACGATCGAACATTATATGGAGGATGGCATAGACTTTGACGAGGCTGTCGACTGGCGTGGACTCGGCTGTGTATATCCGTCACTTCCAAACCACGCGGAAGGCTACGGCTCCGATGGTATCGCAGCGATCAATCTCGGCGGCCTGATGCATCTTACACTGCATAACGGCATAGATATCAACGGAAAGCAGACCGGACTTGCCACCGGCGATCCCAGAGATTTCAAGACGTTCGAAGAATTCTATGAAGCATTCTTCAAACAGCACAAGTATCTCTGCCACAGGGTCTTCTGGCTCGGCGCCGTAGCGCGCGACATGCGTCCTGAATGCACCCGCACCCCGCTGATCTCCATCCTTTCGCTCGATGCCTCCATGGATCTCGGACAGGATGTAGCACATTCTCATCCGGATTATTATATGTGCGGCATTTCCGACCGCGCGATCGTTGATGCGGCAGACTGCTTTACCGCTGTGAACAACCTGATATATAAAACAAATACCCTTACCTGGGATGAAATGATGAAAGCGCTGGATTCCAACTTCGAAGGCGAACGAGGCGAGGAGATCCGCCAGCTGTGTCTGCGCCAGCCCAAATACGGAAACGATATCGAAGAAGCAGACAGTATGGTAAAGCGCGTCAGTGAAGATTCCGCAAAGATCATAAAGAGCTATGACAATTCACCGTTCCACAGCTTCATCATCAGCCGTGAAGGTCTTGCATGGCACTACTTCGGTGGTCTGGGAGCCGGAGCCCTTCCGGACGGAAGAAAAGCTCTCGAACCGCTGAACGACGGCTCGCTTTCACCGATGAGAGGAATGGATGTAAACGGCCCGACCGCTGTTCTGCGCTCCGCATGCGCCTCCTGCTACTCAGATATCAGTTACTCAGCAGTTCTGAACCAGAAGTTCTCTTCTTCGCTTCTGAACAGCCCGGAGAACATTGATAAGCTTATCGCCTACACCAATGCCTTCATGAAGAACAACGGTACCCATATCCAGTATAATATTCTGGATACCGCCGTATTAAAAGATGCCAAGAAACACCCCGAAAACTATCAGGACCTGATCGTCCGCATCGGCGGCTTCTCCGCATACTTCGTACAGCTTTCAGAAGGAATTCAGGATGATGTCATTTACAGGAGCGAGTTCGAAATTTAAATAACTGCAACGAGTCAGGGCTGTCGTACTGATGTACGACAGCCCTGTTTTATGCAAAAAACGGATGGCATTTCACCATCCGTTAATTATTATCTGGTATTAATTCATTTTTTCTTTCTAATGTGTGCATTGTATCAGGAGAAAAATACTATTCTGTAATTGAGAGGTTGCGCCTTTTTATATGTCTGAATAAGCCTGTACGCTTATCCTGTAAGGAATACTTCACCACCGATGTGTGCAGGGCCGCACGCCCAGCATGATTGCAAGAGGAATTGTTAAATATTGGATCTGTGATCAGATGGAACTCCCTTGGTGCCTCCGTCTGTAAAGAATGGCTCAAGCAAGTCTTCCATTTGACAGTGTAAAGCTTTGCTTAGCTGAAGGAGGGTAATGGCTGCGGCACTGTTGATATCTCTTTGCTTCTGTTCAAACAACTGTATCTGACGCAAAGCCACTCCTGACTCTGCAGCAAGTTCTGATTGCGATAATCGGTTGTTGACACGACGGGTCTTCAGCCTGGTTGTCGGATATGCCTCTCTCATTATTTCATCCATATGATCTGTAAACTGGCGGATATCCATTTCATGATAAACGGGATACATCCCGATAATATGTGAGAGAGGTACTGCGGTAAGAATATCCATAAACGTATACAAAGAATACCACTGATAATAAGCCAATGCCCAGCCTGCCCAGTATTCAGGGGATCTGTCCATAAACATGATATCTTCCGCGTCGGTGAACGGCATATTTGTTTTCATAAGCACCTGCCGTGCCAGTTCACAACCATTCATACCTGCAACATAACGTGGATTACCGCTCGCAAATTGCAAGGATACATCGGAAACAACAAAAGCATTTGCAAACTCATCCGGATCAATGTTTAAAGTCATCACGGCAAAATCCACAGCATGACCCAAGATGTTTTGAGCGGTAGTGATGTAAGCTTCATTGTAAGCGCGGATCTCCATTTTCGATTCCTTCCCTCATGATATCGATCATAAACAGTTCATTCACCATGCTTGATGTATTTTTTGTTTTTCGATAAGCTTTACGTGCTTCACGGTCTCTGGTTGTTTTTTTCTCATACCAGGTTTCTGCACTGGCCGGCTCAGCGCCAATAAAGCGAATTTGTTTGAATGCCTCAATACTCTTAAATACAATTTGTTCACCGAGTTTACCAAGATGCATTGCTTCCGTAAGCTTAGACAATGGAATGACTCCTGAAATAAAATCCTGAGCAAACGTAAAATACGAATCATCGGCACGGTAACCGATAATAACGTCATAGGTATCGGGATCAATATAGAAATGCTGCTGCAGGTAATCTTTGGCTTCCTCCGCAATACTGCCGTTCTGCCAATAGGTTCTGTATCTTGCCAGGATCGCAAGCCAGTTAAGAATATTGAATTCAGGGGCATTAAGATTAAGAACAGACAAGCCTTCAAGATCGGTCTCATAACAGTTAGCAAACCCGTCACGGTTGTCAGCACAAGCCCATTCCTTTGCAAGCTCTATACTCTCTGTGGTGTAAAACCCATATCCATAATCATTTGTACGTTTACTTCCGTTATAGACCGGAACTTCGATAATATGATCTGAACCATGATAAACAAACATTAAATGCACCTCCCAGCGTTATTGTATCGCTACAGCGATATAGCGTCAAGAGTGAAAATGGTATCCGGATCTTCGCCATTTCCGGACCGATTGACAACCTGCGGTATATCTGATATCATAATGATATCAATCAGATATAACATGTGTAAAACCTTTTATATCGTTTCATAACGGCAAACAGCCTAGGAGGACTCGATCATGGAAGAAAAAGTGTTAACCAAAAGCAGGATCGGAATGCCGATGCTTCTGATCTTCATCGCAATGTATGCCTTCTTTATCTTTCTTATTGTTTTCAATTTAATGGCCCTGGGAAAAAATGATACTCCG
>CADBMM010000251.1 GCA_902795795.1 uncultured Lachnospiraceae bacterium
TCCGAATTCATCTGATCGATCATATAACGGCGAAGCCATTTCATGAGGTTGGCAATACTCGGCAGCGCCAGAGATACGATTGGCAGGACGTACATTTTCCAGGATTCGTGCGTAATATCCATCGTGCTCGGAAGTCCCGCGGCACGTCCTATTGCCTGGAACATGAAGATATAAGCCAGCGACGGAACGGCTATAATAAATACGATATATATCGTTCCCAGCTTGTCGGCGAGCTTGTCCTTCTTTCTGGCCATGAGTATTCCGAGCGGTATACCAAGCCCGTAAGCCATGATCGTGGCAATTATACCGATAACGAAAGAGAATCCTATCTTTGATTTACTGGATTTCAGAGTCTGTACATTGGTATAATCGTCGACAAACCTGTCGGAAATTGCCGCGCTCAGATCATGAGATTCTTCGACATACGTGGCCGTATGAAGATTATCCGCACTGGACTCTGTGAGACCCGTAGGATAGGTTATAGTCCTCATTATATATTTACCCTGGGTCGCTGTCATGGTCTCCCACACATCAACGCCCTTATTCAGAGAATAGGAGGTACCCAGATGCAGAGTAATGAGGTTCTGATGGATAAACGGGAATTTGCTGTCTGTGTAAAGAAGATATTTATGCGTTGTACCGTTTCCGATAACGGCCGGTGAAAACGGCGTTTTTCCGGTCTCCTGATCGGTATACAGCGGGTCGTGAAGCGTATAGGTAAGCTTCCTCTCGCCTATATCTATCGAATCATCAATATCATGGATAGTATCCAGCTCGACAATATTTGCAAGATAAGATCCGAATCTTGACACAAGCGGCTTGTCTCTGTAAGCAAACAGAACCTGCTTGCCGCCTTTGGCAAGCTTTTTGGATCTCCTTGAATAGTATTCGGCGTTGAGGCGTACGAAGCTGTACCCCTGTTCGCTGTATGTATCTATAAACTCCTGTATGGCAGCTTTCGCTACATCAGGATCATCTTCCGCAATTATATTAATAATTTTATTGCCGTTTTCATCTTCAGTGGATTCTGAAACCTCTGCGATATTAACGGCCTCTTTTCTATCTTCCTCGGTCATTTCCCCTGAATTGACCTTACTGATAAGGTATTCATTGTACGTGACATAATCCATGTAACCATACTTTTCCCATTGCTCATACTTGTATGTAACTCGCTGGTTACTGGATTTCTTGGAAAAGATAGCGTCACTGGCAAATATTTTTTCTCTGTCAGTAAGTGAATATAGCAGGATCATAACGATAGCAACAACTGCCAGTATCGATATAACGCCATGCAGAATACGCCTTAACAAATACTTTCCCATATCATTTCTTCCTGTCGTTTTTTCAGGAAATGCAGCTCAAAAGACTGCTCCCCCCATTATGCGCAATGAGGGGATGAAAATATTTCATCCCCCCTGTTGCAGAGATTTTTCTTATATTGCTATAAGCTTGTTTTTTGAATATCTCAAGAATTAATACAGACCAATGTTCTTAGCCATGCCGCCCGGCTGTCCAAGCATTGTGTCAAGATATGTCTGAGGATCACCAAAGTCAGGACCCCATCCGCAAACGTCAACGATGTTGTAGTTCATCGTATCACCGGTCTCCGGATAATATCCAGCGTTGTACCAGTTAAGAGCGCTGTCGCCGCCGGTCTTTACAAGAACAACGTCTACAAGGTTGCCGGTAGAAGCTTCGATAGACTGCTCGAGAGCAGCTGCTCTGTTGGAATAAAGCTCGCTGATATCATAATACGGGAGCTCAAGGATGATCGGGTTCTCTTCATCGATAACAACGCCTTCTTCAGCCAGTTCTTCTACTGCATCTGCCATCAGAGCTGCGCAGTAATCCGGATTGTACCAGCCATCGAAGCCTGATGAGGAACCTGCGCCGTCATTTGCTTCCGTATCCCATACAGTAATGTTGACTCCGTCAGCATCGATCTGATCCTGCATGATCTGGCCGTAGAATGTTCCTGCCGGATATGTAACTTCTTCATCGCCGATCATGATCGTAACTTCATCTTCAAGGAATACGAAGTTACCGGGTGTGTAGGAGTTAACAAGGTTGTTGAGCTTTGTCTCGTCTGTCATGACTGTTGCGTTGTAAGCGCCGCGGTCAAGGCCTGTGCAGATCGCAAGGCGGAATGCCTGGTTCTGCATAGCAAGGTTCGTGCGAACTTTGTCAAGATCGGACATGGTTGTCGGTGCTACGCTTGCATCGTCATAGTTGCCATACTGGCAGCGATACAGGTTGAGGAACATCGGGTAGGATGTTGCATCTGTAAGGGATACATATGCGTAATCATCGAACATACCGTCTGACTTAGCCTTCTGCATCGCGTCTGTGCCAAGAGCTGCGGATGACATTTTGCCTTCCATGAACTGGTCATATGCAAATGTCGGGTTCTTGCCATCATTGAATACCCAGTTAACAGCTTTGACGTTCATGTTGTCATAATCGTAATATTCCGGGTTAGCTTCGAAAGAGATGGAGTTTTCTTTTGCGTAGGATGTTACAAGGT
The DNA here is from genome assembly GCA_902795795.1 of uncultured Lachnospiraceae bacterium. Classification (GTDB taxonomy): domain Bacteria; phylum Bacillota; class Clostridia; order Lachnospirales; family Lachnospiraceae; genus Alectryocaccobium. The sequence goes on from CADBMM010000251.1 coordinate 2,525, forward strand.
ACGGTCCGCAGTATCCGATATCATCGAGAGTTGCGCCATATGTAACTGTTCCTGCTTCAACAGCTTCTGCCCACTCGGTAACGCCGTAAACGCCGCCCTTCTGTTCGAACATAACTTCGCTCATCGGGAAGAATACGTTGTAGCTGAACATTGTAAGGAAATAAGAGCAGGGCTCTGAAAGTGTGTACTGAAGTGTGTAGTCATCAAGAGCTTTAACGCCTACATCTTCGAAATCAACTGTCTCACCAGACATATAAGCATCTGCGCCTTCTACCATCCATACAAGATACTCAAGTCCGCCCTGAGCATCAAGGAGGTGATGGAAGCCTGCTACGAAGCTGTTTGCGGTAACGGGCTCGAGGACCTTGCCCTGTGAATCTGTCCAGTTAACGCCCTCACGGATCTTAAATGTGTAGGTAAGGCCATCTTCCGAAACTTCAGGATAATCAGCTGCCAGCGCCGGCTGCTGAACGTTCTCGCCGTCATACTCAAGAAGGCCGGTTACTCCCTTGATGATAGCTTCTGTATCTGCCTGACGATAGGTGTTGAACGCATCCCATGTCTGAGGATCGGATGTATAGGTCATTGTAAGAGTGTCTGAGAAGGAATATCCTGCCTCTGTAAGATAATCCTTTGCAGCCTGCTCATACTCGCCTGTTCCTCTCTTCTCTGCCCAAAGAGCACGAAGATCGCCGTACTGCTCAGCTGTGATCGGCTTATCGCCATCGATGATTACAGCGTTCTGATATCTGTATTCATCATTGCCCCAGAGGCACGGAGAAACCGTGTAGGGAGCGATCTTGGAAATTGAGAAGTTTCCTCCTTTTGATGTTGACGGAAGCATAACGCCGGATTCCAGAAGCTTAGCCTCTGCAATAGCCATATATGCCCATCTTTCTGATACTGTCTCTGCAGCAAAAGCGTCTGCATAGTACTCGTCGAATTCGCCGAGAACGCTCATGTACAGTTCATCAGAAACTTCCGCATGGTCCATGCCTGCGTACGGATCGACCGGTTCATCAGCAAATACAGTTGTGCCAAGTGAAGCTGTCATAGCCAACGCAAGCGTTACTGAAAGTACTTTTGAGAATTTCTTCATCGTTTTTTTCTCCTTCTTATATTTTCTACTCATACAGCCGGCTTTAACGCTTTATTTTTGTACAGTAAAAAAGCATAAACTCCACCTGTATATCAGAATATATAAAATTCTATCACCGAATATTCACAATTTCAAGAAAAAAAAAGACTATATAAAAGAACTGTCATGTTATGTGAACATGTTTGGTCATTCCGCACTGCGCAGACATTATATAAACAATGGGAAACGCCCCGCAGGATAAAGGAATATCCGGTGAGGCGTCTCCGTTTTGCACTTTGTTATTAGAAGATTTCTCGGGTTCCATTAAGTTGAGTGTTACATATTAGTTAAACTCTGGCTTAAGCACGCAGACCGAAAATGGTGCTGACGGCCTAGAGCTAACGATAACTGCTTTGTGTATGATCAGGCCAGGACTGTGGATCCAGCATCTTTTTTCCATTTTTCGATCTCGGCATCCGTACCGAGAACATAATGTGTGCCGCTGATAAGATGCTCAGTGCCCTTGTTGTAATCAACGCCTGATTCTCTGTAATCATAAGTCAGCGACGTGCGGTTCCTCTCAAGTTCCGGATTCGGACTCGGTATGGCCGAAAGCAGGCTTCTTGTGTACGGATGTATCGGATTATCGAAGATCTCATCCGTCGTACCTGTTTCCAGAAGATGCCCAAGATGGAGCACTCCTATCCTGTCGGATATATACTTGACCATCGAAAGGTCATGGGCGATGAACAGATAAGCCGTTCCGGTCTCCTCCTGAATATCCTTCATGAGGTTGACTACCTGCGCCTGTATGGACACATCGAGGGCGGAGATGCACTCGTCGGCAATTATCAGCTCGGGGTTCATGATAAGGACTCTTGCTATTCCTACCCTCTGCCTCTGTCCGCCTGAAAACTGATGCGGATATCTTTCATAATGCTCGGGAGCTAGACCAACCTTTTTCAGGATCGCGTCTATCTTTGCCTTCCGGTCTTCCTTGCTGCTGTACATGTGGTGTATATCAAGACCTTCGCCTATGATATCGCCGATCTTTTTCTTGGGATTCAGAGATGCCATCGGATCCTGGAAGATCATCTGCATCTTTGTGCGGAGGACGTCGGTAGTCTGCCTGTCCATTTTCCCGCTTATATCCATACCCTTGAATGTGATCTTTCCGGCAGTCGGCTCATAAAGCCTTATGACGCTTCGGCCGATCGTGGATTTTCCAGAGCCGGACTCGCCTACCAGGCCGTATGTCTCGCCTCTGTAGACTTCAAAATTCACATTATCAACAGCTTTTACGACGTATTTTCCGCGTGTCGTGAAGTACTGCTTGAGCCCTTCAACCTTAAGGATGGGCCCGGTAGAATAATCAATTGACATTATCGGCCTCCTCCATCATACGCTGTATACGGTTCTTCAGTTCTTCGGGCATTTCTACCTTCGGCGCTCTCGGATCGAGCAGCCAGGTCGCCGCATAATGATCTTCGGAGATCCTGAACATCGGCGGTTCCAGCTTTTCATCGATCTTAAGCGCATATACGTTTCTCGGGGCAAAAGCATCGCCTTTTACTTCATGAAGAAGGTTCGGAGGCGAACCCGGGATCGTTACAAGCCTGTCATCATTTGTATTCAGATCGGGCATTGCCAGGAGAAGTCCCCATGTATACGGGTGCCTCGGATCGTAGAATATCTCGTCGGCCAAGCCTTTTTCAACGATCTTTCCGGCGTACATTACATTGATATAGTCAGCGACCTTCGCAACGACGCCAAGGTCATGGGTTATGTAAATAACCGAGATCCCGCGTTCCATCTGCAGGCGCTTTATAAGTTCCAGTATCTTTGCCTGGATGGTAACGTCAAGGGCCGTTGTCGGCTCGTCGCAGATAAGCAGCTCAGGGTCACACGCCAGAGCTATGGCTATTACCACCCTCTGCCTCATACCGCCAGAAAGCTGATGCGGATACTGCTTCATGCGCTTTTCCGGCTCGGTGATGCCTACCTCCTCCAGGAGCTTCAGCGATTTCTCATACGCTTCCTGCTTCGGAGTATTGAAATGCCAGATCATGCCTTCCATGATCTGTTTTCCGATAGTCATTGTCGGATCCAGCGATGTCATGGGATCCTGGAAGATCATGGCTATCCTGCGGCCGTTTATATGTTTTCTGATCCATTTCGTATCCTTCTTGAGGATATCTACGGTCACGCGTTCGCCGGTCTTTGAATCGGTATAGGTAAAATCGATGGCTCCGCTGTTTACTATGGCGTTGCCCGCAAGTATGCCGGCCGCAGCCTTAACGCTAACGGATTTTCCCGATCCGGATTCTCCAACTATTGCTACCGTCTCACCGCGGCAGAGATCGATATTCACGCCGCGGATGGCATGAATAGGTCCGGCGCTTGTTTTAAATGTAATATCCAGATCCCTTATATCGAGGATCTTTTCGTCATGCTTGGGTTTTATGGCTTCCTGCCTTTTTATGAATTCCTGAACGTCCATGCCGCATCCCCCTTACATGTCTTCTATTGACGGAGATAATGCTTCACGAAGTCCGTCGCCGATAAAGTTAAATCCGAGCATGAGCAGCGCCAGTATGAGGATCGGCGGAATTATCTGATACGGCAGCGTCGTGATATTATTGAATCCGTCTTCGATAAGAGAACCTACCGAACACTGCGGAACTATGATACCTACGCCGACGAAGCTCAGGAAAGCCTCGGTAAAGATAGCCGTAGGAACAGAGAACATGATCTGTGTGATGATCGGTCCTATGGTATTCGGAAGGACATCCTTGAAGATGATCCATCTGCTGCCGGCACCGAGCGTGCGGCTTGCAAGGATCGATTCCTGATCCTTCATCTGCAGCATCTCCGCTCTCGCTATCTTGCTCATGCCTATCCATTCCGTCAGAAGCAGGGCTACGATAACGAGCCATATGCCTTTGGGCATGAATACAGCAAGCACGCTGACGATAACAAGGCGGGGTATACTGTATACTATCTCGACTATCCTTTGCATGGTCGCATCGGTTATGCCTCCGAAATATCCGGATATCAGGCCGTAGCTCATGCCTATGATCATATCGATAATAATGGTTATAAGCGCGATCAGAAGCGATACTCTCGCGCCGTGTGCCGTTCTGGTGAACAGGTCACGGCCTACGGAATCGGTTCCGAAAAGGAATGTATACTCTTCAAACGCGTCGTCATGGACCTCTCCGACTCCCGCGATACGCGGCGGAAGGCTCTTAGCGACCTTTCTCTTGCCCTCATATTCGCCCTTGATGATCTGCGTGTTCTCATAAGGAGATGCGATCGGCGCAACAACGGCAAATGCGATGATAATAAGAACTATGACAAGTCCGATGACAGAACGTTTTTTTCGGAAAAAGCGTGTGAATACTCCCTTCCAGTATCCCTGTGCCGCAAAGTTCCTGTCTATTGCTATATCCCTGTTTTCCAGGAATTCGAAATCCTCGTCAGTGGGGACATATACGGCTGTATTTTCCGCGGAAACCGCGGTTTCGTTTGCGATCTTGCTCATCCGCTCATCCCTCCTTTGAACTTGCGACCCTGATCCTGGGATCAAGGAAGCCGTAAACTATATCAACTATAAGCATAACTCCTACGTACAGTGCGGAATAGATGATTCCAAGCGCAAGGACGTAGTTGTAATCGATACCTTCGCCGGCGATCGCATCGACCATGAGTTTTCCTATTCCGTTTATGCCATAGATCTTTTCAACGACAAGCGCTCCGGTAAGCAGATCGACTACCAGAGGTGCAAGCACCGTAACGACCGGAATAAGCGCATTCCTCAGGATATGCTTAAGGATCAGAGCGCGGCCGTAAAGGCCCTTGGCTTCAGCCAGAAGGATATAGTCGCTGTCCATAACCTCTACCATCTCATTCCTGGTAAACCTGGATATCGTGGCTATGGTAAACAGACTTAATGAAAGCGACGGCATTATCGACGACCACAGGAATTTGCTCGGATCGAAATAGAACGGGAAGATCGATACTCTGTATGAAAAGAAATACTGAAGGTAGATCATAAATACATACGAAGGTACGCAGACCCCGATAATTGAAACGACCGTGCAGAAAACATCGAGAAACTTTCCCTTGTTAAGCGCTGCGCAAATGCCCAGCAGCATTCCTATAGCCGTACCGAACAGGATGGCGATACCGCCTATCCTGAATGAATTCATAATACATGTCGGAAGAACAGTGCTTATCGGTGCACCGTTATAAAGGCTCGTGCCGTTGCCGAAGCTCCTGTTCACGAACAGATTTTTTAAATAATTGAAGAACTGGACGAACATCGGATCATCAAGCCCCATTTCCGCTCTTTTTGCAGCGATCTGTGCTGCATTCATACGCTCGGAAGGGAACGGATTACCCGGCATGATCCTTACAAATATGAAAAGAAGCAATGTGATTATGAATATCGTCACAACCGCAAGTACAACTCTTTTTAAAATGTATTTTCCCATAATCTTCCTGTCGGTACTGTTTAATAAATCAGGGCGCCGGAACCTATTTCCCGGCACCCTGTTTTTCAAGCGCCTGTTTTCAGGCTTTTAAATGTTTACAAGAAACTTTTGTTTTAAGCCGCCTGCTTATCAACCCTTTGTGGTCGTCTTATAAACTCTGTTAAGAGCTACCGGATGGAAATCGATTCCTTCTACTCCGGATGCAATAAGGTTTGCGTTGGCTTTTGTGTAAAGAGGAGCTATTACAGCATCTTCCATAACGAGCTTTTCAGCATCATAGAGTGCTGCCCAGCGTGCATCGTAATCGGATACATATGCGCCGGTCGTGCAGTCAGCGATGATAGCATCATACTCTTCGCTGCTCCAGAAGCCATAGTTGTTGGCGTTGTTGGTTACCCACATTCCAAGGTAAGTCATCGGATCTGCGTAGTCGGGGCCCCATCTTGTAAGAGCTATCTCATAGTTGTCGTTCTGCATCTTGTCAAGACGCTCTGACTTTGTCATCGGCTGGATAACGATATCGATATCCGGAAGGACTGTTTCGATCTCCTGCTCAAGCTCCTGAGCAACCTTTGAAACTTCGTCGCCTTCGTTGTTTCCGTAGATCATTGTGAATGTGAAGCTGTCCTGACCGAGTTCTTCGCAGGCTTTTGCGAAATATTCAGCAGCTGCGTCTTCATTATAATCGCATACGTACTTGAACATATCCTGATCTGCTGAGAAATCCTCACCTGTTGAGGCGCTTGCTGCGAACTGCGGAGGAACAGATGTATATGTAGCGATCGAACCGTCCATTACGTATTCGTCAACGATGAGCTCACGGTCAATAGCATTTGAGATTGCAAGACGAAGGTTCTTGTTTGCAAGAGCTCCGTTTGCGTTCTTCTCGGTCTGGCTGAATGTGAGATACCACATGTAGCCTGCACCTGTAACGTTAAGGTTCTCGGAGATCTCAGCATCATCTTCAGCTGCTGCGACCTGGTCGCCGTTGATCATAACGACATCGAGCTCGCCCTTCTTGAAGGCTGTAAGCGCGTTATCGGAAGATCCTACTACCTGGTAATGAATACCGTCAAGTGCAACTTTGTCTGCATCGTAGTAGTTCTCGTTCTTTACAAGATCAAGGCTTGCGGAACCGGGGATGTAGTTGGAAAGGATGAACGCTCCGTTTGAAAGGAAGCTGTCCGGACCTGTTCCGTATGTTCCCTCTTCAAGGCCCTCATAGAAAGCCTGGTTGATGGGATAGAATGTCGGGAAATACATAAGTGAAAGGAAATATGAAACCGGAACGAGGAGCTGCACCTCAAGGGTGTAGTCATCGATAGCTTTAACTCCGAGTTCTGAACGATCCACTTCACCTGCTGCGACCTCAGCCGCGTTTACGATCTGGCCGATATCAGAGAACATGTATCCATATTCAAGGTTCTCGGCTGCGCCTCTCTGCCATGCGAAAACGAAGTCGTTCGCTGTTACGGGGTCGCCGTTTGACCATGTAGCATCCTGTCTTAACTTAAATGTATAAGTCAGGCCGTCATTGGATACTATGACATCCTCAGCGATAGCATTAACTGCTGCGCCGTCAGCATCCATCTGCATAAGACCGTCGATACAGTCAGCGATGACCTCAAAGGAATCACCGTCTGTAGCGAGGTTGGTGTCAAGAGACATTACGTTTGTGTATAACATAACGTTGATGACGTTTTCTCCTTCAGCCATGGCCGGGATAGCGCCCATGGAAAGGATCATAGCTGCTGACAGTACTGCACAAAGTACTCTCTTTTTCATTGTCTTTCCTCCTGTGGATAGATTTTAAATAAAAAATATGTAATATAGTACGCTAATCTGTTAAGGATGTCAAGCTTTAAAGTGGCAAAGTGCATATATAATTACATTCATTCTTATCTGCCCGAATATTAAAAAAGGGTCTGATCGACCCTTTTTAATCATAGAGTGTAAGATGTGTATTCATATCTTCCACATATCGGAAACGAAGTACATAAGTGCCATCCAGGTATAAGTCAGATATGGAACTCCGAAAGAATCCCTGCCGCTTTTCAGAGTCTGAAGAGCCTGTTCTTTTGTCAGCAGCACGAAACCGTCGAACAGCTCGGCACCTACAGCTCCGCTTTGGCTCAGCTCTTTTGTGACATTTCTTTTTATTACCGCGAGAGCAATGGCATTCGTCTCATCGGTCATGCCGGGCGAGCTGAAAACCATAGGGCTTACCAGCTCAAGCCTGTCGTTTCCTGAGATCTCAATACCGGTCTCCTCTTTTATCTCACGGCCGGCCGCAGAAAGCGCCGGTTCTTCCGCCTTTTCATCCTCGGCGTCGATAAGGCCGGCAGGAACTCCGAGAAGAAACTGTCCTGCGGGATAACGGTATTCTCTGGCGAGCAGGAGCTTCGGTTCCGTTTCACCGTCCTCAAGTACCACTATGCAGCTCACCGCATCCGGCACCATATTTTTCATTTCCTCGAGGCTCTTCACCGCCACAAGATCCTCAGCAGCGCGTCTGGAAGCGTTATAATAATGTTTTCCTTCTCTGTACTGTATGTCGTAGAGACTGATGAATCTGTTCGCATACACTGTCTTTATCTGCTCTTTTTTTATTGTTTTCTTTTCCGGCATTTATGCTCTCCCTTGTTTTGATGAATTATTCATTGGGGCCGCCGCATTAGTCACTATTAATGCGACAGTCACTTGATTTCTGCTTCTTTGAATTCTCCGTCATAATCATAGTTCAGATAATGTTCCCGCACATTCCTGCAGTATTCCTCAAAATTATCAGCCGTCAGCCTGTGCTCTCCGTTCTTCATGTCTTCAAGCATTTCCGCATTGACCCATTCACCGTAATGATACATATCTTTATAGTTGTTCAGATCGTCGGTCACGGAATACATATTCAGAAATGAAAACAGCTTTATATTCGGCACCTCAAGCATCAGCCGAAGGGCGTATTCGTGCAGTTCAAGCGATTTTTCAAGCGAGCCGTCCTGACTCAGACTGTCGAAATAATATATGCTGTACGGCGGGACAAAATAATAAAACTCTATATCAGGATTTTCACGGGCAACGGCTATGACATTTTCCTCCATATTTCCGACAATACGTTCGTAGTCTTCGTCCGATGCGGTCTGTACGGTCCCGCTTTTCTCTTTTCTGGGAGAATCCTCAAAGACAGCCTCCCGGCTGTATGTATAAGCATCGTTCCAGTTATAATAGTCGTCAAATGTAGTGGTCGTCTGACCGCTGGCCGTATATTCAATTACATTACGCGCTTTATTGAACAGCACATCCTTATTAATGATGTATTTCACGTCATCGAAAGGATTATCATTATAAAGATATTCCGGAAGGTCGATATCTCCGCGGATGGAATACACGTCGTCGGTTATTAGCCTGTTGAAGTCAAGGCTGCGGAACACCAGCTTAAGCTCCGGCTGGCATTTTACTGCCTGTTCTATAAGTGTATTTGTCTGGCGGAAAGTGCTTCCGTTATAGCAGGTCTTTATGGAACTGACGCCAAACATTTCATCGATCTGCGAAGCCTTGAAATTCTCAGCCATGCTTGTCCCGGTCATCATCGCATCATAATCGAAATGCCTTACTATTCCGTCATTCTGGTACCATTCAGAATCCAGAGGATACTCTAGAGATGCAAGCGGTTTATGAAAATGGAAAAACGGATCTATTACCGTAACATATACCGCGGGCACGGCGATCACGACCGCTGCGACGATTATTGCGGCGATGCTCCAGAGTCTGTATTTTTTTGACCTGTCTTCTTTCATAAAACCGATCCTTTAAAATCCTGCGTAAATAAATGTTCCTACTCCCGTCAACGACATGAGGCTCCAGCCGATGATCAGCGCGGCAAAGATAAGCGTTTTTACCGAAGGAACGAATTTTTCCGTCATCTGCCTTGAATTCTTCATGAACAGGACGAGTATCATCGCGAATACAAGGAATACCGCGCAGTAGATCCACGGGTGTCCCGCCGCAAATGCGAGGTTTGGAAATTCCTGCTCGAAAAAGGCAGCCTCTTTCAGCCGGAACGCCATCGCAACATCTCCGGACAACGGAGCAGCAATGGATGAAAACATGTTTTTCAACATCAGAAATGCTGAGGAAAGATCCGGCATCCGGAACGGTATCCAGGCAATACAGACGAAGATGAATGTAATGATCCTGGTCACCACCTTAGGCAATCTGTCTATCTGCCTGCCGCCTATCCTGTATATTACCATCGCCGCCCCATGCATCAGTCCCCAGACGATGAACGGCTTGAAAGTATCCGATCCGTGCCAGAGGCCACTGATCAGGAAGATGATCATTATGTTAATATACGTTCGAAACGTACCCTTTCTGCTGCCTCCGAGTGAAAAATAAACATAACGAGTAAGGAACTGCGTAAGCGTTATATGCCAGCGGTTCCAGAAATCTTTTATATTCAGTGCTTTATATGGAGAGTCAAAGTTTTCAGGTATTTCGAAATTGAACATGGAAGCAATTCCGGCAGCCATATCGCAGTATCCGCTGAAGTCAAAATACAACTGCAGCGCAAAAGCAAGAAGGCCCACTGCCGCGCTTATGCCTGTATAGGCCGAAGGATTCGAAAACACAAGATTCGCCGGAGCCGAAAGCACATCAGCTATAAGCACTTTCTTTCCCAGTCCTATGGCGAATCTGAAAAGTCCTTTTGAGAAATTCTCCCAGTTGAATCTTATCCGTTCCTCATCCTTAAGCTGGAACAGGAACTGATCATGTCTGATTATAGGTCCTGAGATGATCTTCGGGAAAAAGGTGACATAGCAGCAATAATCTGCAAAGCCGCACAACGGGACCTCATTCCTGTATGCATCCATCAGAAACGATATCTGCTGGAAGGTGTAAAAGCTTATGCCCAGCGGAATGACTATATATTTTTCTACAAATCCGTAAAGATATGCCTCGAAAAAAGGCTGCAGATGTATGGATATCGGTTTTGCATATTTAAGGCCGAATAATATCAGAATATTTACGGCTATGGCCGCTGCGAGCAGTACCTTGCCATGACGGGAAATACGTATGCCCCTGTAAAAGGCATAATTAAATATTATGCTGGCCGCCAGCGCCGCAATACCGGCAATATTAAATCCCCAGAACACAAAAACAGCAGAAGCCGCGGTCATAAAAACATGGGCAGCCCTGCTGCCTGCCAGCCTGCCCGCCAGGAAATACCCGGCAAGGCACAGCGGCAGAAATAACATTATAAATGAATGGGAATTAAATACCATATCGGCTCATCCAGAGATGTTTATATCTGAAAATTACAGTTCGCAGTTGTTTACGGTCCTCGGGAATGGCAGGACGTCTCTTATATTGCCCATTCCTGTTACATACATAATGCATCTTTCGAAGCCAAGTCCGAAGCCTGCATGACGTGTCGTTCCGTATTTTCTCAGATCAAGATAGAACTGGTAATCCTCTTCCTTTAATCCGCACTCTTTCATTCTCGTAAGGAGCTTGTCGTAATCGCCTTCTCTTTCGCTTCCGCCGATGATCTCGCCGATTCCCGGAACGAGGCAGTCCATGGCTGCGACAGTCTTGCCGTCGTCATTCTGCTTCATGTAGAAGGCCTTTATCTCTTTCGGATAATCAGTAACGAATACGGGACGTTTGAAGATCTTCTCAGTGAGGTATCTTTCATGCTCCGTCTGAAGGTCGCAGCCCCAGTATACCTTATACTCAAACTCATCATTATGCTCTTCAAGCATTTTGACTGCTTCGGTATAGGTCACACGTCCGAAATCCGATGAGGCCACATGCTGAAGCCTCTCTATAAGGCCCTTATCGATAAATGAATTGAAGAAATTCATTTCCTCGGGGCAGCGCTCAAGCACGCCGTTAATGATATATTTCAGCATCGCCTCGGCAGTTTCCATATCATCCTCAAGGTCTGCGAATGAGATCTCAGGCTCTATCATCCAGAATTCTGCCGCATGGCGGGTGGTGTTGGAATTTTCCGCGCGGAATGTAGGTCCGAAAGTGTATACCTTCCTGAAAGCCTGTGCATATGTCTCGACATTCAGCTGGCCGCTGACGGTAAGATTGACCGGCTTCTTAAAGAAATCCTGAGCGAAATCCGCCATGCCTTCATCGTTTTTCGGAACATCATTCAGATCCATCGTAGTTACGCGGAACATCTCGCCCGCACCCTCTGCATCGCTGGACGTAATGATAGGAGTGTGTACATATACAAAACCGTTATTCTGGAAAAACTCATGTATAAGAAAAGCCACGACAGAACGCACGCGAAATACAGCCTGGAAGGTATTCGTTCTCGGGCGAAGATGAGAGATAGTCCTTAAGTACTCCAGACTGTGGCGTTTTTTCTGGAGCGGGTAATCCGGAGAAGATCCACCTTCTATAATTACTTCGTCAGCCTGGATCTCAAAGGGCTGCTTCGCCTCAGGCGTAGCTACAAGAGTGCCGCGAACGATCACTGCCGAGCCTACATTCAGCGCAGATACCTTATCAAAATTTTCCATTGTATCATGATACACGATCTGAAGAGTATCAAAATACGTGCCGTCGTGGAGCACTATGAATCCGAACGACTTTGAATCTCTTATGCTGCGCACCCAGCCGCCGACACTTATCTTTGTATCCAGGTACTTCTCTCTTTCTTTAAATATCTCTTTTACTGTAATGAGTTTTTCCATGATCAGCCTAATCTCCTCTTTTATGATATACTTCTATAGCTTATAAATACATTTCCATTTACGGCAAACTGAGCTTCTGCATCCTCGAATGCGATAGCCTGCGGTGCGTTTGTCTCAGGGTTATAGAACCAGATGTTGTAATAATCATAACCGATCAGAAGGATGTTAAGATCATCCGTCCACTTTGCCGCAACCGGATATCCGTTGCTCAACTGGTATTTTATGCTGCTTAACGGGCATCCGCCCATATTCATGACTACATAATCGTACCCTATGATCTTCTGCAGCTGGTCTGCCTCTACCGGAGGGTAACTGATAAGTCTTACGGGCATCTGTGACGTGTCGATCATATTCTTTTCCGGGTAATTTCCTCTTTCCCAGACATACCGGCATTTTGAATCGAGCACGACACCGACCTGTGAATCCGCAGCCCAGATGGCAATATTCGGGTTGTAATAAATACCATACAGTCCGCCCTTCGCGTAAACGAGGTAAATACTGCCGGGAACTTCTGACCGTTCAAGCTTTATAACATCTCCGGCCTGATTCTCTATGTATCTGGTATGCATGGTCAGCATGTTGCCGGTCTTCGTATCTTCAGTGAAATCCAGGCCTATTTCCGTTCCCTTTACCCTGTTCACGGTAAGCTTCACGGAAACATAGGACTCCGCCTCCGCCTCATTATACAATATTTCCTCGTCAGGCATGTATATTCTTTCAGATTCCACGTAATAAAAGCGTTTAAGTGAAAGTATATTCGTATCTTTAGTAACGTCATAGATATATACGCCGCCCTGCTGATATGATTTTACGGTATTTCCCGCGCTGTTGCAAAGGCTCACGTTATACATCGGATAATATGCAGTCCCGATCTCGTCTTCATAGCTGTCTACATTTCTGATACGTCCGTATACGAGGTCTTCACCTAAAAATGCGAGCGTTTTTATCTGCTCGTCAGACGGTGCGTCCAGCCTCATTATATCTCCGGTGTTCAGATCCAGCTCATTGACCGTTTTGTATTCACCGTCATCTTCGACAGTCCAGGCTACGAGTCTTTGCGAGTCGGAAGCTACAAAGGTCTCATAGTCGATATCATTCTGTATGTAATATACCTGCGGATTCTCAAGATCCACACTGCATATAGATGATCCATAGCTGAAGAAGAAAGTATTGTCCGCATTTATATAAGCCAGTCTTGACAGGCTTCTTTCAAGCACCTCATAACTCAGGTCGGATTCTATGAACAACAGCTCTCTGGTAGTATTGTCATCCATATCATACCTGTAAAGCGCTATGCCGTTACTGCCTTCTCTTATTCCGCTGTTCATGTAGCCGTAAACTACGAATGTAACAGTTCCGTTTTCTCCTACATCGGAGATCTGCAGGCCGTAATCCCTGTGCTCGCATCTCTCATCTGTATGCGGACCACTGTGATAGCTGAAGACACGGCTGGCTTTATTGGCAGTACGATTGTACTCCCATATCTCGCCGTTCTGGATAAATGCTGCTATCGTCGCAGTGCTGTCAGTAACATATCTGATATTTTTACCGGTGACTCCCAGATTGATCCCGTTCTTTGTAACAGGCTGGGTATCTCCCTCAAAATATTGCTCAGTCGTCCGTTCAAAGTCTATCAATACGACAAACTCCTGGGCCTTCCTCATGCGGTAGAATTCCGTAACGCTGTAGTAATCTACGGATCCCGCTTCATTCAGAGCCGAGATAACATATTCGAGTCCGATGCTTACTGTCGTTTCATTGATCTCAAGTATCGTGGGAACAGCCCTTTTTACAAGCGATGGCGTAAGATTCCCCCAGAGTATCTGATCGGCGTCGGAATGGATATTTATATAATGAAGACTGCTGTTCGACTGTGAAACGTCGGGTTCCAGCTGCGTTACCATTTCCTCGGTCAGGTTCTTCTGGATGCAGTTCTGATAAAACGCCTGTGTATAATCCGTATACCAGCTGAGGTTCTGACCGTTCCTCTGAACTATTCTCGTATAGTAATAATACAGGCTGCCGTCGCCAAGTTTAACATCGAAGCGCAGCATATACTCGCGCCCCATGGTTATAGGATCCTCGATATGAAAACCGGCAGTCATGATATTCCCGTCTTTTTCAAAGGACTTTACGCGGCCGTTCTCGACAATACTTCCGTCGTCCAGTGAAATGATATTGTAATTGACTTCTCCGATGTTGCTGCCAAAGGTATCTATGACAACTTTCAGTGTACGGTCGAATGGTACAAGCGTAACGGAATCGCGAAGAAATGTACTGCTCATCTCCCCCGAATAACCGAACATTCTGTTTATGTATGTCCCGTTATAATCCATCATCAGCACCGGCAGCGTCGGTCTGTCTATCTGCTTCGTGCTCACCGCATCTTCTCTGCTGTTGAGCAAATATGAAAAAGCAAATACAGCCCCCAGGAAGATGATGATCAGGACAATTGCTTTTATGAGAATACGTTTCATATGTATCTCCGAAACCGGACACGTGATAACGCCCGTGCCCGATGCATGACAATTTAAAATGCCGCTCAGCGAAAGGCATCACTCACGCTGTGCATCTGCATATATTATCACAAATTAGAACCATGCCGCAAGTATGTCATGTACATAAAAAACGTGACATGAGGCCATCCCCATGTCACTTATATTGAATTTATTCCGCGTGAGTACCGCGGACAACGCGGATCCCGGCCTTTTCGATCATGTCACAGATCCGGGCAAGTCTCGGACATTCTTTTCCGCCGTGCAGGCGGCATGCGCCTGCGTGCATCACTTCGATCTTCTCTTTCTGCAAACGCTCGATCTTTTCCAGTATTCCGGGATCTTCCTCAGGCTGTTTTGGATTATCCCGGGTGCATCCGTTGCAGGTCATCATGGCAGCCAGAACAGTGTCTTCATCATATACGTCAAAGTATCCGCTCCTGTTATAAAAAGCACCCAGGCATCCAACTCTGGCGCAGACCTCATTGGATCGTACACAGGTGATCGTTCCTATCTTCATGATGCTCCCTCCTCTATTCTAAAAACAGTATATGCATCTGTCCTTTACGGTCCCGGACTATCTCTGTCCTGACCTGATAGATCTTCTGCAGAAATTCTTCCGTCAGGATCTCCGCCGGAGTCCCTTCTCCGACAATAAGCCCGTTCTGCATTACATACAGATAATCGCAGAAGGCAGCTGCAATATTCAGATCATGGATCGCTGAAATTACCGTTACGGGAAGCTCCCGTACGATCCTCATCAGCTGCAGCTGATGAGTGATATCCAGATGATTTGTCGGTTCATCCAGGACAAGGATCTTAGTCTGCTGTGCAAGCGCTCTGGCAAGGATGACTCTCTGCTGTTCACCGCCGGACAGGGTCGAAAAACTTCTGTTCGAGAAGTCCGCCATGCCTACCGTTTTCAGCGCATCATTTGCGATAGCATAGTCTTCCTTATTATCACGTTCCATTGCCTTCTTGTGAGGAGCCCTCCCCATCATTACGACTTCAAGGACCGAAAAATCAAAGTTGTAATAATTATGCTGTGCTACCACAGCCAGCCTTTTGGCGGATTCCTTCGGTCTTAGAGTCAGCAGCGGATCATCATCCAGAAATACACATCCGCTGTCCGGTTTTAAAGTACGGTAGATGCATCTGAGCAAAGTCGATTTGCCGCTGCCGTTCGGTCCGATTATCCCAAGAAAGCTTCCTTCCTTCGCGTGGATCGTGACGCCCTTTAAAATATTGTTGTTTCCAAGAGTTATCTGCAGTTCTTCTGCCCGTACCGGCATCTTCATGAGGCACCACCTCCAAATCCGTAGGATCTTCTTACCATAAGGTAGATGAATACCGGCGCACCTATGATGGAGATCAGGGTGCCGATGGGCATCTCGGAATTCTTAAGGATGATCCGGCAGGCCACGTCGGCCCATATAAGAAATATGGCGCCAAGAAGAGCTGACAAAGGGATCAGTCTTTTATGGTCTGTCCCGAAGAGCATCCGGATCACATGGGGAATAATGAGCCCTACAAAGCCTATCATTCCTGCCGTATAGACAGCAAAACCTACCAGAAGCGAGGACAGGATCATGTAGCAGGTCCTTGCCCTGTGCAGATCCGTTCCCAGGGTTATGGCCGTCTCGTCTCCCAGCAGCATAAGATTCAGGTTGCGGAACTGGGTCCAGAATAAAAGAGTTCCGATAATAATGATCGGAAGGATCACATACACTTCTGCCCAGCTGGTGTTTGCCAGACTTCCCATTGTCCAGTTTACCACTTCCTGTGTAGCGTTTTTATTATGCGCCAGATACAGGATGAAGTTTGCAAACGCCGAACAGACAGCGCTTACAGCCATACCGGCAAGTATCAGTTTTCCTGCATTGGCTCTTCCTCCGATATTTGCGATAAACAGGACTCCGAACGATGTCGCCATTGCTCCAAGGAATGCCGTGATCCCGACAAAATTCCCGCCGAAAACCGTACCGATGCCAAGGATGATCGCCAAAGTGGCTCCAAGAGAAGCTCCGGAAGATATGCCCAGCACATAAGGATCCGCGAGGGGATTCTTTACGACAGCCTGCATGACTGCCCCGCA